>CAXBRX010000058.1:0-12246 GCA_963977835.1 uncultured Derxia sp. | reverse complement strand
CACGGCGATGATGGGCACATGCGGCACCCGCCCCAGGCGCTCTTGTTCGCGAATAAGACGGGTGGCCTCGAAGCCGTCCATTTCGGGCATCTGGCAATCCATGAGCACCAAGGTGGCCGGCGCGCGCACATGGCTGTCGAGCGCTTCCTTGCCGTTGATCGCCTCGGTCACCGACAGACCGAGGGTCGCGAGCATTTCACGGGCCACGAGGCGATTGACTTCATTGTCTTCGACGAGCAGCACGCGCGTGCCGGCGTGGCGCCACTCGGCCGGATCGACTGCCGCTTGCGCCGGCACCGTCTGCGTACCCGGCGCCGGCGCGGCGTCGGACGCACCCTGCGTCAGCGGCAGGGCCATGCGCACCGTGGTCCCTTGCCCCAAGGCACTGCGTATCGTCAATTGCCCGCCCATCGCATCGACCATGCGCTTGCTGAACGCGAGCCCGAGGCCGGCACCACCGTAGGCTCGCGCGTCCGAACTATCGGCCTGGAAGAAAGGCGTGAACAGCCGCGCCTGGTCGGTCTCGGCGATTCCGATCCCGGTGTCGACGATCTCGATCACCAGCCGGTCGCTGCGTTGGGTGTCGAGATCGGCGCGTAATCGCACCATGCCCGCAGGCGTGAACTTCACCGCGTTGCCGATCAGGTTCATCAGGATCTGGCGCAGGCACATCGCGTCGCCGAGGATGGTCTGCGGCACGACCGGATGCACCTCGAGCTGCAAGCTCACGCCTTTGGCGAGTGCCGAAGCGCGAAACAAGGCCTGCATCGATTCGAGCAGCTCCCGCACCAGCACCGGTTCGCTGCGCAGCGCGGGTTGCCGCATGTCGATGTCGGCGTAGTCGAGCACTTCGTTGAGCACCTTGAGCAAGGCCCGCGCCGAAGCGCCGGCGATGCCGACCAGATCGCGCACATGGTTCGACAAAGGATGACGATCGAGCAATTCGAGCGCGCCGAGCACGCCGTTGATCGGCGTGCGGATTTCGTGACTCATGTTGGCGAGAAAGCGCGTCTTGGCGACCGCTGCGGCCTGGGCCGAATCCATGGCCGATTGCAATTCGGCGTTGGTGCGCGCGACTTGCGCATTGGCGTCGCGCAAAGCGTCGTTGGCCGCCTCGGACATCAGACGGCGCAACACCGCATCGCGGCCCAGGGTCTGGTATTGCCTGGCGGTGCGCAGCATGACGAAGGTGAACACGCCGATGGTCGCGATCACCATCGGAATGTCGATGAAGCCATGCAGATAGCCGACGATCCCGGCTGCGAGCGGCTGGGGCAGCGCATACCACTCGAGCGCACCTTCGACCATCGAGCACACCGGCAAGGCGACCATCATCGCGCCGACCACGATCAGCAGCATCAACACCATCTGCGCCGGATGCAGGTAAGGAAAGATGAAGACGAGCGCGAACACCCAGACGAATCCGGTGCAGGCCATGTTGATGCGAAACGTCGACTTGAGCGCGCTCAGATGCGCCATGCAATACGCACGATCGGCGACGCGGCGCGAAATCCGCCAGCGCCAGTACCAGAGCAAAGCCATCGCGCCCATCATCGACAAGGCCGGCAGCACCCGGCCATTCCAGGCGGCGAGCACCGCGACGATGGCGCTCGCCACGACCAGAGCAGGCCCGGAGCCGACCGATTGTGCGACGGCATGCGCGAGCAACTCGCGCCGCGCCTCGCGGTCGATTCCCTCCGTCCCGGCCATCGGGCTGCTGGGCAGCTCGTTCATCTGGTACGGCGCGACCCCGCGCCCCATGTAGCGTTTGTCGAAGACATTGTTACACTGCCGCCCGCCGGTCAAGGCCTAGCACAAACCACGACACCGGCCGACATACACCGCTTGCGGGATCGGCCACAATCATGGATTGAGGCAAGCTTCGGCACCCTCGACCAACCCTTAGCGACGCATTCACGGCGTTCGTCTCCATGGTGACACCAACCCAGACCAGCGCCTGGCGCCGCCTGCAGGCGCATCGCAACCGCCTGGCGGATTTCGACATGCGCCGCGCCTTCGCGGACGATCCCGCACGGGCGGGCCGTCATGCACGCGAATTCAATGCCGCCGACAGCGTCCTGCATCTGGATTATTCGCGCCACCTGATCGACGACGCCGCGCTGGCCGATCTGTTCGCCTTGTGCCGCGAATGCGCGCTCGAAACGCGCATCGAAACCTTGTTCAGCGGCGCGCGCGTCAATCGCAGCGAAGGACGCGCCGCCTTGCACATGGCGCTGCGCGCCGCTCCGGGCGACGATTTCCGCGTCGATGGACGCGACGTGGTGGGCGACGTGCTCGCGGTGCGCGGACGTTTCCTGGCCTTTGCCGAGGCCGTGCGCCAAGGGCAATGGCGCGGACACACCGGCGCGGCCATCACCGATGTCGTGAACATCGGCATCGGCGGTTCCGATGCCGGCCCGCGCATGATGGTCGAGGCGCTCGCGCCGGTGCATGACGGCCCGCGCGTGCATTTCGTCTCGAATGCCGACGGCTGGCATCTCGCGCTCACCTTGCGCGCGCTCGATCCGCGCACGACCTTGTTCGTGGTCGCCTCCAAGACCTTCACCACCGCCGAGACGATGGCCAATGCGCACAGCGCGCGACGCTGGATCGCCGATGCCCTCGGCGAGGAGGCGATCGGCCGGCATTTCGTCGCCGTGTCGACCAACCTCGACGCGGTGCGCGCTTTCGGCATCGGGCCCGAGCAGATGTTTGCGTTCTGGGACTGGGTCGGCGGACGTTACTCGTTGTGGTCCTCGGTCGGCCTGCCGATCGCGATCGCCGTCGGAGCGGCGCAATTCGAAGCGATGCTGGGCGGCGCGCGCGCGATGGATCTGCACTTTCGCACGACGCGCTTCGAAGACAACCTGCCGGTGCTGCTCGCGGTGCTCGGTCTTTGGTACATCGATTTCTGGGACGCGCGCACGCATTCACTGGCGCCGTATCACCAACCGCTGTCGATGCTGATCACGCATCTTCAGCAGCTCGAAATGGAAAGCACCGGCAAACGCGTGACCATCGATGGCGAATCCGTCGATTACGCGACCGCGCCGGTGGTCTGGGGCGCCGCCGGAACGAACGGGCAGCACACCTATTTCCAGGCCTTGCACCAGGGCACAGCCCTGATCCCGGTCGATTTTCTGGTCGCCGCCCAAAGCGGGCACGGCCTCGCCGGTCATCACGAAATGCTGGTGGCCAATTGCCTGGCCCAGGCCCAGGCGCTCATGCAAGGCAAGACGCGCGCCGCGGCCCACGCCGAAATGCGCGCCGCCGGCCTGTCGGAAGAAGCGGCCCAGGCCTTGGCACCGCACCGTGAATTTCCGGGCAATCGCCCGAGCAGCACCTTGCTCGCGCGCCGGTTCGACGCGACCACGCTCGGCGCCCTGGTCGCGATGTACGAGCACAAGGTGTTCGTCCAGGGCAGCCTGTGGTCATTGAATCCGTTCGATCAATGGGGCGTCGAACTCGGCAAGGAATTGGCGCGCGGTGTCGGCAATGCGCTCGGCACCGAGGGCGCAGCGGCGAGCCACGACCCCGCCACCGCCGCCTTGGTGGCGCACTGGCAGGCCTTGCGCCGCGACTGACGCGCGCTTCGGTGCGCGCGCTTGCCCGGTCTGGAAAGGCTAGGCCTGCGTGGCCGCCTGGAAGCAGCGCGACACCATTGCCGTGCGGTTGTTGACCTGCAGCTTGTGGCAGATCTGCTTGACGTAGGCCGCCACGGTGTATTCGCTCAATTGCAGGCGCGAGGCGATCTGCTTGTTGCGCAGACCAGTCGAGACCAGTTCGACGATCTGCATCTCGCGCGACGTGAGCAGGTCGGTCAGGCGGCTCGACGGCACGCCGCGCGACTTTTGCGCCGGCACCGGCAAGGGTGGCGCCGGCATGCGCAGATCGGCGCGCGCGACCGCTTCTTTTGGTCGCACCGCGAAGCGCCGGCCGTCGATGGAGAACGACGCGACACCATCGGCCAGATCGACGCCATCAGCGCCGAACATGACGCTGCCATCGGTGTGCGCCAGCCCATCGAGCTCGACAACTTCGAACCGATGCGACTGCAGATCAAATTCGCAGCACACGCGTGTGGACGTTTGGCGCTGCCCATCGGGCATACTGGTGGGAATAGCCATCGCAACCTCCAGGTAACGAACTGCAAAGCGGTTGAGCCGGTCACGACTTCGCAGTCGGCGTGTGTCTCCGACACGGCTGGGTGTTCGTCGAACGTGTGTGCGAGACGGCTTCGGATTAACCGTGGAAGTTCTTTTGCACGCCGACCATGAGTTTCGATTATAGGAACGAGTTAGTCCGTTCCGATACCTGTTTTGCGGGACAGCCACGATCCGTCGCCCGCACGCGCCGCAAGACGACGACACCGCGCACGCCATGAAGACTTTGTTTTTCTTCACCTTCGTGATCGCCATGCTGGGACTGGGCGTGGCCTGGTTGCGAGCGCGCACGCGCCGCATCGCCGAGGAAAGCGAAGCGCGCGCGCAGGTGCGCGCCGAATTGCTCGGCCTGGTCGCGGCAGCAGCCAATGCCGACGCCGATGCACAACGCGCTGTCGCAACGCCGCGTCCCGCGGCCGCCACACCGGCCGTGCCCACCGTCGCGGCGGCATCGTCGCCGCGCGCAGCAACGCCAAGCCAGCGCTCCCCTGCCACGACGGCGGCCGGCGTCACGGCCTCCAATGCAGCAGCGCCGGCTGCGGATCAATCCGCGCATTTTCTCGGTTCTGACCCGACCGAAACCACCCCGACGCGCAGCAAAGCCGCGGCGCCGGAATCCGGGCCGCCGAGCAGCCGGCGCTTGCGCAAGATGTCACGCGGGCGTTTCGCACGCGTCACGATCACTTATTTCGAGATCCTCGGCTTCCGGGCACGCCGTTTCGCCAACCAGGACAGCAGCAACGCGCACATCGATGCGCTCTTGTTCATGGGCAATGCCGGCGTGCCGACCATGGCGGTGCGCTGGTCGCGCAGCGAAGGCGAGCGCGCCACCATCGACGAAGTCCGCGCCTTTGCCGATGCCTGCACGGCGCTGCGCATTCCGCGCAGTTCGTTCGTCGCGCAATTCGGCATCGACGACGAAGCGGCCGGCTATGCCGATTCCTGCGGCGTGGTCTGTCTCGACGCCGAAACGCTCGCGCGCCGGCTCGCCGACACCGACGTCATCCATCACGCGCGTCTGCACGAAGTCGCCTACGGCGAGCGCTGAACCATGCGCAGTGTCCGCGAACGGCCCTGGGTCTTCGTCGACCTCGAAACCACCGGCACCGCGGCTGCGCGCGAGCGCATCACCGAGGTGGCCGTGGTGCGCGTCGGACCCGAGGGCGACACCGAGGAATGGTCGACGCTCGTGCATCCCGAGCAAGCCATCGCCCCGATGATCACCGCCATCACCGGCATCGATGACGCGATGGTGCGCGGTGCGCCGCGGTTTGCCGACATCGCGGGCGACTTGCAACAACGCCTGGCCGGCGCGCTCTTCGTCGCGCACAACGTGTCTTTCGATTACGGCTTCGTCAAGGCGGAGTTTGCGCGCCTGGGTCAGGTCTTCGAAGCGCCGACCTTGTGCACCGTGCGTCTGTCGCGCCAGCTCTATCCCGAACGCTCACCGCATACGCTCGATGCCATCATCAGTCGGCATCGGCTCGGCGCCGCCATGGGCGACGCGGCGCGCCATCGCGCACTCGGCGATGCGCGGCTGATCCACGCCTTTCTCAACCATCTGGAACGCGACCTCGAACCCGAGGTGCTCGACGCGGCCCTGCGCCGACTGGTCGTCGAGCCGGGCGCGCCTCGTGCGAGCGCGCGTGCGGCGCGCCACCCCACACCACGCGTACGCTGGGAATGAAAAACGCGCCGGCATGCGGCGCGTTTCGAGGTGAGAACGAAGCGACTCAGGCGCCGATTTCACGCCCGTTGAAGACCGCCATGGTTTCACGCGCGATCATGCGTTCTTCGTCGGTCGGGATCACGGCCACCGCCACACTGCCTTGCGCCTCGATGCGCGTTTCGGTGCGCAAGGCGGCGGCGTTGGCAGCCGGGTCGATCGCGATGCCCATCCAGGCGCAGCGTTCGATGATGCGACGACGGATGTCGGGGCTGTTTTCGCCGATGCCGCCGGTGAAGACGATCGCATCGACACCGCCCGCGGCCATCGCCATCTGGCCGAGCATGAGCGCGGCGCGATAGCAGAACAGATCGACCGCGAAAGCAGCGCGCGTATCTTCGCTGTCGAGCAGCACGCGCATGTCGGCCGAAATGCCCGACACACCCTTGAGGCCCGAGCCCTGGTAGAGCAGCGAATTGATCTCGCGCTTGTTCATGCCGCGCTCGAACATCAGATGCATGACCACGCCGGGATCGAGATCGCCGCAACGCGTGCCCATCATGAGGCCGTCGAGTGCGGTGAAACCCATCGAGGTCGCCACGCTCTTGCCATCGACCATCGCGCACATCGAGGCGCCCGAACCCAGGTGGGCGGCGATCACGCGGCCATGCGCCATCGGGCCCAGCACCGCCGGCAGCCGCGCCGCGACGAATTCGTAGGACAGGCCGTGGAAACCGTAACGGCGCACGCCCGCGTCGTACAACTCGCGATTGAGGCCGAACCAGGTCGCGACCTCGGGCTGGTCGCCGTGGAAGGCGGTGTCGAAACAGGCGACCTGCAAGGCATCGGGCAGATGCGCGCGCATCGATTCGAGCGCCGCGACGTTGTAGGGCTGATGCAAAGGCGCGAGCGATTCGAAGCTGTGCAGATGCGCGATCACATCGTCGTCGACCTCGATCGGCGCGTGATACAGCATGCCGCCATGGACGATGCGATGACCGACCGCGACCACGCGCATGCCGTTCAGGCGCGAGAGCAACAGATCGATGGCTGCATCGATGGTCGGCACATGCTCGCGCTGCAGATCGATGTTGCCGCGATCGATACGCTTGAGGCCGTCGGCATCGCGGCCGTGCGGATCGTAAATGCCGTACTTGACGCTCGACGAGCCGACATTGATGACAAAGAGTGCGTCCATCATGCGTTCACCGGTTGACGTGCTGCGTTGAGAAGCATCGCCAGCGCACAGCTCGCGACGCGCGAATGGGCCGAGTCGGCGCGGCTGGTCAAGACGATGGGCACGCGCGCGCCGAGCACGATGCCGGCGGCATGCGCATCGGCCAGATATTCAAGCTGCTTGGCCAGGATGTTGCCGGCTTCGATGTCGGGCACCACCAGGATGTCGGCATCGCCTGCGACCGGCGAGCTGATGCCCTTGATCTTGGCCGCGGCCATCGAGACCGCGTTGTCGAAGGCGAGCGGGCCGTCGAGGATGGCGCCGCCGATCTGGCCGCGATCGGCCATCTTGCACAACGCCGCCGCATCGATCGTCGATTGCAGCTTGCCCGTCACGGTTTCGACAGCCGACAGGATGGCGACCTTGGGCAATTCGACGCCGATCGCATGCGCGAGTTCGATCGCGTTGCGGATGATGTCGGCCTTTTCTTCGAGCGTGGGCGCGATGTTGATCGCGGCGTCGGTCACCAAGAGCGGCTTCGGATAACGCGGCACATCGAGCACGAACACATGCGACAGACGGCGCGCGGTGCGCAGGCCGGTCGATTTGTTGACGACTTCCGAAAGAAGCTCGTCGGTATGCAGCGAGCCCTTCATGAGCGCCTGGGCGCCGCCTTCGCGGACCGCACGCACGGCCTGGGCCGCGGCGGCATGGCTGTGTTCGACATCGACGATGGTCAGGCCGTCGAGCGAGCACTTGGCCTGTTCGGCCACTTCGGCGAGCTTGGCGCGCGGCGCGAACACCACGGGCTCGATCAAGCCCATGCGCATCGCATCGACGACGCCGAGCAAGGAGTCGACCGAGCACGGATGCGCGACCGCCATGCGGATCGGGGGCAGCTTGGACACCGCGGCGATCAATTGGCGATACCGGCGGTTATGGTCTTCGAGCACCACTTCGGGCAGTTCCGGCTCTTCGCGGCGGATTTTCTTGGCCGGCGCGATCACTTCGGCCTCGCCGGCGATCACGGTTTCGCCCTTCTGGTTGGTGCACAGGCAATCGAGGGTCACCCGGTTCTTCGGATTGAGCGCTTTGACGGTGACGGTCACGCTCAATTCGTCGCCCACATGCACGGGGCGCATGAATTTGAGGCTTTGGCCCATGTAAATGGTGCCGGGGCCGGGCAGGCGGGTGCCCAGCACCGTGGAAATGAGGGCGCCGCCCCACATGCCATGGGCGATGATTTCCTTGAACGGACTGGCCTGGGCATATTCCTGGTCGAGGTGGGCGGGATTCACATCGCCCGACATCGCGGCGAACAACTGGATGTCTTCGAACGTCAACGTGCGCTTGAGCGTCGCGGTCGTGCCGACCTGCATTTCGTCGTAGGTGGTGTTCTCGATCATTTGTATTTCCCGAACAGGTGGCGCTGGAGCGCCGATGAGGGCCAATGTCTTCTTTACGCAGGGGCAGTCTACGGCGGCGCATCAATTCTGGAGCGGGGCAATTGCTATGCTTGTCGGGTCTTTTTCCCGGCTTACAGTGCGGCAATGCCGCAACAGCACCACCGCGGTGCGCCAAATGTCATCTTTCTTTCACGGATCCCGCCCCGCCATGCATCTCGTCGATGGAGTTCGCTTTCGCTGTACCGGATTGTTCTACGACTGGCGCGCCGACCGGGCCGATTTCGCCAAGCGGGCGATTCTGGAGATCTTTCGTGACGACCAGCCCGCACCGGGCGCCGACAGCAACCCTGACGCCATCGTGGTCATGATGAATCCCGGCTCCTCGGCGCCGCTCGCGGGCTACGGCCAGCCGGAGTTCGCGGGCCAGCGCGTGCCGGCCAAACCCGATGCCGTGCAATACCAGGTCATGCGACTGATGGCCGCCGCCGGCTGGCAACACGCCCGGGTCGTCAATCTGGCCGATGTGCGCGCCGCCAAAAGTGCCGATCTGTATGCGCTCATCGAATCCGGCGCGACGCCGGCCGACCTCGGCGCGATGTTTGCCGGAGCGAGTTTCGTACCGACGCAAGCTGCAGTCACCGCCCCGCGCGTGATCTGCGCCTGGGGCATGGACAAACGCCTGGCGCCGTATGCGCGCGAAGCGCAAGCCTGGCTCGACGCGCAAGGCATCACGCCGCTCGGCGTGCAGGCGACCACCTCGACTTTCCCGGCCTACCGCTATCCCAAGCCGGTCGGCAACTGGAACATGGCCGTCGAATGGCTGGCCACGCTGAAAGCCCAGGTCGGTCTCGGCGGCTGACCCGCTCGTATGCCGCACGGCGCATCGGCGCCGGCCCCGTCCAGTCGTGTCCGAAGCCTTTTATCTGCAAGCCTTGTGTGCAGTCGTGGCGGGCCGGATTGAGGCATGAAACCCGCCATTCCGGCCGTGCGCATGCCTGTCGCGGGAGATTTGCGCCACCGGGCACAGGCGCCATCGGCACCGCATTGGTACATCTGGATACACGTGTCACCCGGCCCTTGCGTAGAATCCGCGCCCGGTTCACCCCTTGAACCGTTGTACCTGCACTTCATGGCAGGTTTCTTGCGCACGCCTTGTCCGACATGACCTCGATGCACCCCCGAACGCCCAGCGCCGCGGCCTGGATGCGTCTATGCCTCTTCGTCCTGGTGTGCCTCGGCACCCAGGCGGTGCATGCGTTCGATTTCGACGATGTCGCCAAACGCGCCAAACAATTGGCCAATCGTTCGTACAAGCCGGTGCCCGAAACCGTGCCCTATGAATTGCGCGAACTCGATTACGACCAATACCGCGACATTCGGTTCCGTCCCGAGCGCTCACATTGGCGCGAAGACAAGCTACCGTTCGAATTGCAGTTCTTCCATCCGGGCCGCAGCTTCACCCGCCCGATCCATGTCAGCGAAGTCACCGCCAAGGGCGTCAAGCCCATCCATTTCGACCCGCGCGACTTCGATTACGGCAAAAACACCCGCCTCGACCCCAAGTCGTTCGGCGATCTCGGTTTTGCCGGTTTTCGCGTGCATACCGCGCTGAATTCGCCTGATTACAAAGACGAAGTGCTGGTCTTCCTCGGCGCGAGCTATTTCCGCGCCTTGGGCATGGGCCAGCGCTATGGTCTGTCGGCGCGCGGCCTGGCCATCGACACCGCCCAACCCACCGGCGAGGAATTCCCGGTGTTCCGCGAATTCTGGGTCGAACGCCCGGCGCCGACCGCGACCGACCTCGTCATCTACGCCTTGCTCGATTCGCCGCGCGCCACCGGCGCCTACCGGTTCGTGCTGCGCCCGGGCGCGCCGACCATCGTCGAGGTGAAGTCGCGTCTGTATTTGCGCGATCCCGTCGCAGTGCTCGGCATCGCGCCGCTGACCAGCATGTTCCAGTTTGGCGAGAACCAGCCGCTCAACGGCGATGATTTCCGCCCCGAAGTCCATGATTCCGACGGCCTGCAAGTCGCCACCGGCAGCGGCGAATGGATCTGGCGTCCGCTGGTCAACCCGTCGCAATTGCTGGTCACCTCGTTCTCGACCACCAATCCGCGCGGCTTCGGCCTCATGCAGCGCGACCGCGCGTTCACCAGTTACGAAGACCTCGAGGCGCGCTACGAATTGCGTCCGAGCGGCTGGATCGAACCGATCGGCGATTGGGGTCCGGGCCGGGTCGAACTCGTGCAGATTCCGACGCCCGACGAAACCAACGACAACATCGTCGCCTACTGGGTGCCGACCAATCAGCCCAAGCCCGGCCAACCGGTCGATTTCGATTACCGCATCGTTTGGCAAGGTTCGAGCGACACCCGCCCGCCCAACGGCTGGGCGGTGCAGACCCGCAAAGGCCGCGGCTTCGTCAAGACGCCCGACGGCCAGATCAAGTACGTGGTCGATTTCGACGGCCCGGCGCTGCAGCGCCTGGACCCGAGCGCGAGCGTGGACGCCGTGGTCGACGCCAGCGCCAACGCGCTCATCGTGGAAACCAACACCTTCCGGAACACCGCGACCGGAGGTTGGCGCATGACCGTGCGCTTCAAAAGACTCGACGACACCAAGCCCGTCGAATTACGCGGATACCTCCGCCACCAACAGGACACCCTGACCGAAACATGGAGCACCATCCTTCCGCCCAAGTAATGCCGCCCGTGCGGCGCCGGTCCATGGTTGCGCGCCCCTGGCGCGCCGGTCGACTCGTGTCCGAGCCCGCCGTCTACGCCCCGGCCGCCGACGCGGCACCGCCCGCCCCGTCCGAACTCGCGCGCAGCGAGCACGACATCGCGCATCGGCGTCGCCTGTTGTTTGCCTTCACCGTGCTGGCGCAAGCCGGCGCCGCCGGCTGGGCCATGCATCTGGTGCTCGGCGAAACCGCGCACAAGCCGCTGGGCGTCCTGGCCCTGGTGCTGTTCACCTTGTTGTTCGCCTGGGTGGCCGCGGGCTTCTGGACTGCGGTCATGGGCTTCGTCGTGCTGGCCACGGGCCGCGACCGTTTCTCGGTCACGCGCACGCTGCAAAAGCTCGGCCCCGATGCGCCGATCGCGCCCGAAGCGCGCACCGCGGTCATCATGCCGATCTGCAACGAGCATGTGCCGACCGTCTTCGGCGGCCTGCGCGCGACCATCGAATCGGCGCGCCGCGCGGGTGGCCTCGGCACCCTCGATTTCTACATCCTCAGCGACAGCAACGACACCGACCTGCGCGCGGCCGAACATGCGGCCTGGCTCGCGCTGCGCAGCGCGGTGCCCGAAGCGCATGTGTACTACCGCTGGCGCCTGCATCGCAGCAAGCGCAAGGCCGGCAATGTGGCCGACTTCTGCCGCCGCTTCGGCGCCGATTACCGTTACATGGTCGTGCTCGACGCCGACAGCGTCATGACCGGCGATTGCCTGCTCAACCTCGTGCGCCTGATGGAAGCGCATCCGGACGCGGGCATCATCCAGACCGCGCCGCGCGCGGGCGGCCATGACAGCCTGCATGCGCGCATCCAGCAATTCGGTTCGCGCTTCGTCGGCCCTTTGTTCACGGCCGGCATGCATTTCTGGCAACTCGGCGAATCGCATTACTGGGGCCATAACGCGATCATCCGCATCGCGCCCTTCATGCAGCATTGCGCGCTCGCGCGCCTGCCGGGCAAGGGCGCTTTGGGCGGCGAAATCATGTCGCACGATTTCGTCGAAGCGGCGCTCATGCGCCGCGCCGGCTGGCGGGTCTGGATCGCCTACGATCTGCTCGGCAGTTACGAACAATTTCCGACCAGCCTGCTCGAAGAAT
>CAXBRX010000057.1:0-12343 GCA_963977835.1 uncultured Derxia sp. | reverse complement strand
CGATCAACTTCATTTCCGATGATGAATCTCATGATCAGTCATTGACGTGAACGATTTGGCGTCGCACTGCCCGCTCAAGCAATATCTCTTTGATCACTTGCAAAGCGAACCTCTTTATCTCGAAAGAGGTCCGCCGTCGTCAGCATGAACGCGCATCACTTAGGATATGGGCGAATCGGAATTGAAGCGCGGACTCATTGAGTCCATCGCGCTTGCTCGAAATTCCACCGAATATGGCCAATCCTCTTTTTAATTTCCCGGGCCCTTTCGGTAGGGTAGGTCAGTCGAACCCCATCGACCGCCCCTCATTCGATACGCCGGCGGGCACTTGCAATGATCAGTTCCCACTCCTTTGAGGCCAGTATGCTCGGCTCAAAATTGAGCACAGGCGCCCCCGCAGACAAGCAGAAGGCGTACGTTTGATCTGCGGATTCTGGGGCAAAAATGTCGGCATACGCACCGAACGCACCGTCATACATACATGCTGCTCCTAGGCACGATGCAATCTTCATCATCTTGGCCAGTGCATCGATGGTTACTACGGGAACGTCTTCCTCTTGTGCCGCAAGAACTTCGTATAGAACCAAGCCGTTCGGCCATTCATGATCTTGAAATTTATAGATATGCGAATCCGCCAAGTTCGGGATCGAATTGAGCACATCAAAAGCCGAATCAAGCTCGCTTAAAGGAAACACGCCGTAGCAGAGAACGGAATATTTTGTGGTCCCCTCGACCAACAGAGCATCACACACCCTCATTGCACCTCCACTATCGAGAAAGAAGCAGGCTCAGCTGATTTGAGTCCGGAATGAACGAAGAGATTACCTTGCCCTGATAAGCCCCTTCCTTCGCAACAACTACGACAACGTTTTGTCCGTTCACGTTGCCAAGAAATGCGCGGGCCTCTGTCGCGCCGATCCTCCAATTAGCTGCATGTACCGGGTTCTCCAAGATCGGCGTGGCAAGCGCTTGAAAGGCTTCTAATCGCGACTGAAGCGATCCATTTTTCGGAATTAAAATCCCCTCGAGGTGCCGAATAGCATGACCGCCTCCATTTCGCATTCCTGTCAGCGCAGATTCTGCTGTGCCTGGTGCAAATCCAACCGCACTCTTTGATGCAGCATCTCCACACCACCCCCACGGATCCATCCACCCCGCCGGATTCGGCACATACGCATACAGATTCTCCCCGCCCATCAACCCGATCGGGTCTTGCGAGACGTAGCGCCCTAGCTCCGGATCGTAGTACCGAAAGGTGTTGTAGTGCAGCCCGGTCGACTCATCCGCGTACTGGCCGGGGTAGCGCAGGTTCTGCTCCGCACGCGCCTGGCCTGAATCACCAACGCCGTCCTTGAGCTTGCCCCAGGCGGTGTAATCGCCGGCCCAGACGAGTTCGCCTTGTTCGTCGGTGAGTTCGAGCGGCGCGCCCACCAGGTCGGTGTGGTAGTGATAGACGCGCGCGGATTGCTGCGCTTTGGCGATCGCGGCCTGCGCTTGCTCTTCGGCCTGGCCGATGAAGCGGTCCACGCGTGCCAGCGGGGTGTAGGCGCTGTCGGGGCTGTAGACGTAATTGCTCAGGCCCGTGTCGCGCAGCTCTTGCACCATGCGCAGGCCTTGCCAGACAAAGCGCCGGGTGTAGAGGGCGCCGTCGGGCTGGCCTTTGGGGTCGAGGCTGTGTTCGCTGCGCGCGATGCGCCGGCCCAGCGCGTCGTACTCGAATCGCGCCTGGGTCGTGCCGCTGGTGTTCTCGGTCTTGACGGCCAGCAGCCGGTTCTCATCGTCGAAGACGAAGTGCTGGGTCTGCCGATTGCCGCTGCGCTTGGTGGCGAGGTTGCCCCAGGCGTCGTAGGCGAGGCGGATGTCTTGCCAGAGCGTGAGCCGGTTGCCTTGCGTGCGGCCGGCGCTCTTGCCTTGGGCTTGCGCCAGCAGGTTGCCGGCGGCGTCCCAGGCAAAGCGTTCGAGTTCGCTGCGCCCGTCGGGTCGGCTGCGCGCCAGCATCTGGCCGGCGGGGTCGTACTGGTATTGCCAGGCGCCGCGCGTGCTGTCGTTCTGCTCGGCGAGTTCGCCTTCGGCGCTGTAACGGTAGGTGCGCCAGAGCTGGCCTTGGCCCGGCGCGAGGCTTTGCGCGTCGGTGCCGGCGGACTGCCAGGTGCGCCGGCCCAGGGCGTCGTAGCCCAGGCCCAGCGTGAGCCGGCCTTGGGTGCGCAGCACTTCGCGGTGGAGTTCGTCGCGCTCGATGTCGGCGATGAGTTGCTCGCCCAAAACCTGATCGACCATCTTTACCTGGTGCACATGGCCGGAGCCATAGCTCAGGTATTCGATGCGCTGCGCGTGCGGCAGTTGCAAGGCTTCAAGATGGTCGAGCGCGTCGAGCTCGTAGGCCACGGTGCCGTCGGCGCCGGTCTCGCTGACCAACCGGCCCGCGGCGTCGTACGCAAAACTCACGGTGCTGGCATTGACGCCAAGCGCGAGGCCGAGCTCGGTCGGCGTCTTCTCGGCTTGCACCAGCCGGTCGGCGGCGTCCCAGGTGTAGGCGGTGCTGGCGCTGGCGCGCACCTGCTTGAGCAAACGGCCGGCCAAGTCGCGCTCGAAGCGCGTGGTCCGCTCGGGGCGGCTGCCGTCGTCGGCCACGCCGCGCTCGTGCAAGGCCAGTGCCTGCCCAAAGGCGCCGTACTCCAGTCGGCGTTGCACGCCGTCGGGCCGGGTCTCGCTCACGAGGCGGTCGCCGGCATCGTAGGCAAAGGCGTATTGGCTCGCGCCGCTCGTCAAGGCCACGAGCCGACCTTGGGCGTCGTAACGGTAGTCGAGCTGTTTGCCACTGGGGTCGCTCGCGCGCACGACCTGCCCGCGCGCGTTGCGTTCCCAACGGCGCGCATGGCCGGCGCGGTCGTGGTGGATGATGAGCAGGCCGGCAGCGTCGTAGCCGTACTGCGCTTCGCTGCCGTCGGGCAGCTCGATGCGCTCGGGCTGGCCGGTGGGCAGGCGGTGCACGCGCGTGGTCTGCTCGAGCGCGTTGGTGACGGCGACGAGGCGGCCGTAACGGTCGTACGCGTAGCGGGTGGTGCGTTGCGAGCAATCGGTGAAAGCGACCAATTGCCCGCCGCGGTTCCATTCCAGGGTCTTGCGCCCGCCCTTGGCGTCGATGCGCGCCACAGGCCAGGGCGCGAGCGAGTCGGTGGCGTATTCATACGTCTCGACGCGGCCCAGCGGGTCGATGCTGCGCGTCATGCGGCCCAGGTAGTCGTACTCGGCGCGCCAGGTGCTGCCGTCAGGCAGCGTGATGGCGCTGGGGCGCAGGCTGTTGCCGTCGTAGCGTGTGGCGGTGGTGCGGCCGAGGACGTCGGTCTCGGCCACGATGCGCCCGGCTTCGTCGTACGCGAAGCGCACGGTGCGCTCCTGGCCCGCTTCGGCCGGCAGATGAATCACCGCGGGTTGGCCGCTGGCGGTGTATTCGGTGCGGTAGCACTTGCCGTCGAGGTCGGTGCATTCCACGACCTGATGATGTTCGTCGTAGACCCATTCGGCCTCGCGGCCGAGTGCGTCGATGACGCGCGTGCGGCGCGCGGCAATGTCGTACGTGAAGCGCGAGACTTCGCCTTCGCTGGTGCTCGATTCGACCACGCGCGGTTCGCCATCGATGGTGGCCCAGACATACCGGCAGGTGAAGCCGAGCGCATTGGCGTGCGCGGTCATGAGGCCGGCCGCGTCATATTCGAAGCGGCGCACGGTCTGCCCGCGCGCATCGATGACGCCGGCCAATTGGCCTTGGGCGTCGTAGTCGTAATGCACGAGCCGGGTGCGCTGGCGCTGATGCACGAGCTCGATGTCGGTCAGGCGCCCTTGCATCTGGGTATACGACAACCGCAGTTGCTGCCCGCCGCTGGTGTGGATGGTGCGCACTTGGCCTTGCGCATCGCGCCCGAACGCCAGCCATTGGCCGCTGCGGTCTTCGATGCGTTGCAAGAGCGCTTCGGGCTCGGGCGCATCGGCGTCGAGGCTGCCGAAATCGAAATAGCGCTCGTTGAGGTCGTACAGGATGAAGCGGCCTTCCTTGGTGCAGGCCAGGTATTTCTGTTCGACGTCATGAAAGGCCGCATGCCCGGGCGGCACGATCGGAAAGCCGCTTTCACGCCCTTGCGCATCGGTGAGCCAGAGTTGGTCGCCGCGGCGTTGCAGCCGCAATTCCCACGGCAACACCCAGCCGCGTCCGAGGGCGCCCACTTGCTGCAGGTTGCTGGCGTAAAACCGCCCACAGCTCAGCGGCACCGGGCTGTTGAGTTCGAAATCAACCTCTTCATGCGCCAGCAACAGCTTGCGCCCGGTGGTGACATCGACCGGATGCCCTTCCTGCCCGCCGAACACGCGGCTGATGGCCGGGCCGATCACGGTGCGGCTCACCGCCTCGCCGATGACGAACCCGGCGATGAATTTGGCCGCGCAAGGCAGCATCGCGCGCGACAACCCGCCCGCCGCTTTCACCAAGCCTGCCAGACCACCCGCCAGACCCGCGAGCGCAAACGCCCAATCGACGGCGGTGCGCAGCCAGGGCGGCACCTCGTCGTCCACCGGCAGATAGCGCACCGTGCCGCCGCCGACGAAGGTGTTCTCGGACCCTTGATCGATCTTGGCGCCGCAGGTGATCGCGTCGCCTTTACGCGCGGCCGGCAGGCTGTTGTAGAAGACATTGCTCGACCCGTCGGCCACCAAGGGCGTGGGGTTGTGCTTCGAGCACGAAACCGTGCTGGCGGTGGCGAACGCGGCGGCGCGGCCGTTGATGAAAACGTTGGGCGAGCCGCTGGTGATGTTGCCGCTGGGGGAGCTGAACATGCGGCCGATGGCCTCACCTAAGCTCAAGATGGCGGACGCTCCCAGCCCCGCCAACAAACCGGCCAGCAATGCGACCCCGAAGCCGCAAGTGAAAGTTGCAAAAGCGACCGCAGCGATCAAGGCGATGCCGATGATGGCGCCGACCAGAAATCCGGCCAGCGCGCTGGTGTGGGCAATCGCGTCGCCCAGGCGGGCTGCTTCTTGTCCCATGCTTAGTCCGATTTGGTGGAGGTGTCGGGAACGCCCTCATCAGCGGAAGGTGCGGTCGCGACGGGAAGGGACGGCGGCAGCCGGTAGCTGGCGAGCCAGTCGGCCCATAGCTGCTCGAACTGTTCTCCGAACCCGTGCGCGCGGGCGCCCGAGAACACCAGCACGCGTCCTGGACTTGCCTCGAATGCCGCCTGGCGCTGGTAAATCATCAGCTTGCCGTTGCGGTAGCGCGCGTCGATGCACTCACCGAGCAGCGTCTGGGCATCGGACGCCCCAAGCCCGGCGGGTCGGCGTACGAGCAGGTGATGGCCGGCGAGCTGGGACTTCATCAAGGCCAGTTGACGATCGACATAGGCCGGCAACGTCTCGCCGGGCTTCATCCAGTCGCGCGCGACGCTGAGGTTGGGCTGCACCTGCACATTGGCCGGCACCAGCACATTGGTCGTGCGGTCTTCGTACCCGGGCGGCAGGCCGATGCTGCCTTCGGTGAAGACCACGCGCGCCGCGGGCGCGGCGTCGTTGGGCGGCGTTGCTTGTTCGGCGGGGACGGCGCTCATGGGTTCACATCCACCCGGCCGGAGCCCTTGACGGTGATGTTCACGCCTTCGAGCAAGATGGAGCCGTCCTGGCTCATGTGCAGCGTGGAAGCGCCGACCTTGAGCACGATGTCGGTCGCGGCCTGCAGCACGATGTGCTGGGTCTGCGCGTTGACCTCGTAGGCCGTGTGCGCCACATGCTGGATGCCTTCGGTCTCGGAGGTGACCTGGATCGCCTTCTTGACCGTGGTGGCCTGGGTGCCGGTCGTGACCGCAATGGTCTGCTGCGGCCCTTGCACCACCGTGCTGTCGTTGTTGAGCACGGTGCGCACCATGTCCTTCTGGCTGAAGATGTTGATCAGCTCCTGGCCGGCGCGGTCGTGGATGACCATTTCGCAATGACCCGCGCCGCCCGGGCTGGAGCGCGACTGGATGCCGGTCTGGTGGGCCGCGGCGGGAAAGCCCCAGGCCGGCAGGTTTTCCTCGTTGTAAACGCAGCCGGTGACGAGCGGCCGATCGGGGTTGCCATCCAGAAAACTCACCACCACTTCCTGCCCGACGCGCGGGATGGCGATGAATCCGTAGCCTTTACCGGTCCAGTTGGAGGCGACACGAATCCAGGCCGAGGAACGGTCGTCGTATTCGCCGACGCGGTCCCAATGGAACTGCACCTTCACGCGGCCGTATTTGTCGGTGTAGATCTCTTCGCCCTTGGGGCCGACGACGATGGCAGTCTGCGGCCCGTAGATCTTGGGCTCGACGCTGTTGAAGCCGCGCCCGGCGCGCCACGGAATGGTCTTGCGGATACAGCTCAGGCGGTTGGCGTAATAGGCGGTCGCGCCCTTGCCGGTCGGGTAGTTGTTCTGCGCTTCATGCCGACATTCGAGCACCAGGAATTCGGTGTTGGCGGCATCGACATCGGCGGCGGCAAAGTCGAAATGCCCGCCGAGTTTGAAGATGCGTCCGGGCATCACATAACGGCTGTTGCCCGCGGCCTCGAAATGCTTGCCGCTGGCTTCGATCTCTTCCATGCGCAGGCGCACGAGTTGGTCGCCGGTGTTCGAGTTCTTGAAGCCGTAGGCGCCCGCGTATTCATAGACCTCGGTCTTGAGCACATCGCCTTGCTGGTTGATCGTCGGCACCTCGGCTTGCATCGGATGCGGCTGCTTGAAGTCGAAGGTGGAGGCGCTGACGCTCGCGGGCACGATGCGCCGCACCGGCGTCCAATGCGCGATGCCGTCTTCTTCCATCGAGCCTGCATCGGCCTGCCAGGGGATGGCGTCGTCGCTGCCATCGATGGCGGGGCTGGCGGCAGTATCGTCGCCGAGCACCAGGGTGTGGCCATCGGCGCGATGTTCGTAGCGGTAATGCCAGCCGAGCGCTTCCCAGCGGCGATGCAGGTAGTTGTAATCGGTCTCGTCGAACTGGCAAGCGTCGGTCATGGGCTCGTCGCTGCCCGTCAATTCGGCGCGCCAATCGGCCAGCGGCGCGTAGTCGGAAAAGATGTCCGCGGTCTGTTGCTGCAAGGTCTGGCCGTGGAAAAGATAGTTGTCGTGGCGCAGGCGCAAATAGGCGAGCCAGGGCATCAACACCATGTCGTACACGGCGAGGTTGCCGTCGGTGCGCACGAAACGGAATTCAAAGACATAGCCGTTGAAATGGCGCTGGCCGCCGTCGGCCCGCGTGAGCGCCACCGTGACGTTCTTGCCTTGCACTTCCTTGAGCGCGATGTGGGCGTTGTCGCTGAGCACTTCCACCGTGAAGCGAAAGTCGCGCGACAAGCCTTCGTAGGCGTCGAGCCGATTGGCGAGCAGCATCGCGCTCGGGCCGTCTTTGTGCGGAAAGTCGAGCACCAGCAGGCGGTTGTGCTGCGGGTCGCCGCCGAGCAGTTGTTCGATGGTTTGGATGCCGTCGGACAGGTTGGTCATGGAGACTCCCGGGTTGATGAGATCTGCCGGTTCAAGAGCGTGCGCCTGCGTTGCGCAGCAAAGCGGCGATCTCGGCAAACTGTTTACGGAGGGCGAGTTGAAGAACCGTCTCGCCCTTGTCATTGGCGGAATTCGGATCGGCATGCGCCGCGAGCAACGCTTTCACCAGATTCGGCTTACTGCCCAGAACCGCCCAGCGCAACGCCGTCGAGCCCTGCGGGCCGCGCGCATTCACCTCCACACCGGCAGTGACCAATCGTTGGGCCATGGTGGCTGTGGCGGGGTTAGCGTCGTCCGCACCCAGAGCGAGTTCCATGAGCGCCGTGAATCCGCTTCCATCCACCTTGCCCGCTTGCGCACCGTGGTCGAGCAAGTCTCCCGCTAGTTCCAGTCGCCCGAGGCTGAGCGCCAGATGCAAGGGCAGCAGTGCTTCTGCACCAAGGTTCGGATCGGCGCCAGCAGCGATCAAGGCTGCGGCAGTCGCTCGACCATCGCGCGCGCTCACGGCGAGCAGCAATGGAGTCACTTGCACACGTTGGCCGCTTTGCTCGACTTGCATCAGACCATTGGGATCGACGCCCAAGCGAAGCAAAATGTTGAGGATGTCGGCATGCCCACCATCGATTGCTTGCGTCATCAACAGCGTGCGGCCTTCGCTGTTGAGGTCACGAGCGGACTTGCCGGCAAGCGCGTGCTCGAAATCGCTCGTCTTGCCCGCCTTGACCATGGCACTCAGCACCCGATAGTCGATCGGCTGCGCGCGCGCCCACAGGCACGGCGACGACAAACACAGGGCAAGGGCCAGGAGCAGCCCGCACCATTTGCGCATCAATGCTCTCCTCCGAGAATCGACTGCAGGTAGTCGCTCATTTCCTTGTAACGCCCGGCGGCCATCAGGTTGTGCGCGGTGATGTACTGTTCCTCGTCGATCAGGCCCTTGGTGTAGGCCGATTTGAGTCTGGTCTCGACAACGATGTTGGCGGTGCTCGTCGCCGTGTTCGGATCGAGCATCGCAACACCCAGATCGACCAACGGACCCACGGCCCGGACCACGGCCGCGCCCTTCGCCGCGCGCAGGCCAGAACGCGCGCCTTCGAGATCCTTTGCGCTTTCACGCAATGCCGCCGCCTGACGCGCGTCTTCAGCCTTGAGGTACTGCCCAAGCCGAGAATTGGAATAGGTCGGTGTCTTGGTTGGCAGCGTCGATGCCTTGCTGCCCAGCACATCGGCGTACGGGCCGAAGCGATCGCGCTTCATCATGTCTTTCAGGGTGGACTCCATCCACCGTTCGGCGCTGCCCGTGACATTGCCATTCACGAGACCGACACCGGCACCCAGCATGTTGCTGCCGGATTTGATGCCGACCGCGGTTTCGCGCAACGGCCTGAATTGCGGGTACTTCTGCAATTTGAGCCAGGTCTGCGGATCTTCCTGGCGCAATTGGTTCATCACGAAATCGAACCGCACCGGGCTGTTGTGACGCAGGTATTCGAGGTACTCGAGATAGTCTTTGACCTTCGGAATGCGCTTTTGCGCTTCCTTGATCAAGGATTTTGCGAGCTCGTAATCCTTGTGCTGCTCGTCTTGGGTACGCGGCGCGCGCTCACCCACGCCATCGACGCGACCAGGCCCCGACGGCAGATCGGTGTATTCAACGCTGCCATCCGGACGAGTGATCTTGTAAAGGCCCATTGCGTTCGCGTCGTCTCATTTCGAGTACGCACGAATGCTAGCGGCATCGCCATGAATTTTTCTATCGCCTGAATGAGTTGCGACTGCCGCGAAAGTGCTATCGCGACATGGAGTGACACAACGAAGTTACGAACCGGAAACATCCGGGCCGGTGCCGAGCATCAACCCAGCGCGCGACCATGTCGCCGTGCCCCACTTCGCGACGGCTTCTTCCGGACTGTTCGCTGTGCCGACTTCGCGCGGCTCATGCTGATAGCCGTCGTCGGCCGTTGAGCGGTCGATGCGTACCGCCACGAACACTTTGAGTTTTCCGTCCGCTTGCGGCTCGTAATACACGTTCGCGCCATAAAACGCCGGATGCGCGTCGCTGTCGCCCCAACTCACGGCGATCAGGCGCTCCATTTGCTCCGAGCGCTCGTGCAATGTGTTCCATCGCCAAGCCATGTAAGTACCCGCAATCAACACAGCGAGCAAAAGCGCAGATGCGAAGGCGATTCCAAGTGGCTTCGATGTCTTGGTCAATGTCGCGTCTCGCATTTTTGATTTCCTTTTATAGCTCCCGCCGCGGCCCTCCCGTCCCCAGATTTGGAAACACCGGTCGCAAGCGCTGATTCAATTCGGATTACACCGCGCGTCATGTACTTGAAACAACTACGGTACACAGTCCCATGCCGAATCCGCGCCGGCCTGCGCTGCTTGGCGGGCCATTGTTCCACTCCTTCAACCGCTTGCCGCGGATCGCTCAGGGCGCCTATCGGAGGGGCCATGCGATGAAACGCCACATTCTTGTCTTCCTGTTGGGCGCCGTGATGAGCGGCGCCGCCTATTCTCAAACCACCTACACCGCGACGGTCATCACCTTCCCGAGCGCAAGAGTCAGCGCCCATGGTTTGAACGCCTCCGGACAAGTCGCCGGCACGCTATTGTTTTCGGACAACGTCAACACCAGCCACGCGTTCCTGACCGGACCGAACGGTGCGCAGGTGACTGATCTCGGCACGCTGGGCGGCACTTACAGTTGGGGCTGGGGCGTCAACGATTCAGGGCAGGTCGTCGGACAAACCACCGCGACGCCGGGTTACGAACAAACCCTGTACGCCTTCATCACCGGCGCGAACGGCACCAACATGACCAGCCTGGGCGTGCTGGGCGGCAACTACACGCAAAGTGGTGCCTACGCCATCAACGCGCGCGGCCAGGTCGTCGGCAAGTCGACTGCGAGCAACGGTTCGATGCATGCGTTCGTCACCGGCGCGAACGGTTCCAGCATGATCGATCTGGGCACGCTCGGCGGTCTGAACAGTCTGGCGCTCGCCATCAATCCCTCGGGGCGGGTCGCCGGCTATGCCACGACCGCGGGCCTCAATGCAGAACTCGACGGCAATCCGTACGCGGTGGCGAGCATCGCACCGGCCAATGTCGGCTTTGCCGCGGTGGCCAATGTCTCGACGAGCATGGCGCTCGGCATCAACGACGCGAACGAGATCGTCGGCTTCGCCAATTTTTCGTATGCAGCCGATCACGACCATGCGATCTGCATCTCCGCGCAAGGCACGCTGAGCGACGTTGGCGCACAGATTTCCGGGGCGAGCGAGAGTCGCGCCGTTGCGATCAACCGATCGGGCCAGGTCGCCATCTGGGCTTTGCTCAGCGATGGCTTTCATGTGTTCGTCACCGGCGCCCATTGCGCCGGGCTGACCGACGTCACGCAATACTTGCCCGCGCCGAGCTTGAGCGCCGTCGGCTACTTTCCGGTCGCCATCAACGACAACGGACAGATCCTCGTGAACGACGGGAATCCCGGCGTGAGCGTGCTCGGGACCAACTCGTTGTTCCCGGACATTTGGAGCTTGTATCGCGCCATCTTGATGACACCTCAAAACAGCGGCGGATCGGGAGGCGGAGGCTCCGGTGGTGGCGGCTCGACGGGTGGCGGAACACCAGGTGCGGCCCCGACCACTGGCGGCGGAGGCGGAGGCGCGCTCGGATGGGAATGGTTGGCGCTCTTCGCGATTTGGGGCTGGGCAAGGCATGCCCGCAGGACCAAACCGTAACGCGCCCACAGCCCCTGTCGGGGTGAACCTTCCCTGGGTCACCGCCAGCATTTGTACGCTCTGCGCCTTGCTGCATTGGTTCGGCACTGAACGCGCGTTCGGCGCGCTGGAATTCGAGCGTTCTGCGGTGCTGTTCCATGGCGAGCTTTGGCGTCTTTGGAGCGGCCATTGCGTCCATTACTCGGCCGCGCAATTATTCCTCGATACCGGCGTGTTGCTGGTCTGCGGCACGTATGTGGAGCGTCGGCTGACACGCGGCGCGATGTTGGTGAGCGCAGGTCTGATGCCGCTGGCCATCAGCTTGTCATTGCTAGGCTTCGATCCCGGCCTGCAAAGCTACCGAGGCTTGTCCGCGCTGAGTTGCGCCGCGGCCATGTTCGCCTTCTGCCTGCGCTGGAACGAACAGCCGCAGGATCGCTGGTGGATCCTGAGCGCCGCCGCGCTGTTCGCGTTTGAAATCGCCGCCGTCGCCAGCGGAAGGTCGGCCGGGCTTGGTAGCTTGCCGCCTGGCATCTCGGTCGCCTGGAGAGCGCACATCATTGGTGTGTTGCTCGCCGTTCTCGGTTACGCGGTGCGCGCAGCGTCTACAAACGCTCGCGCAGCCGCTCGTACCCGCTGCGACTGACCGGAATGCGTTTGCCGCTGCGCAGGCGCGCCGCGTAAGCATTCGACTCGGTGCGCTCGACGCCTTGCAATTGCGCGAGGTTGAGGATGAAGCTGCGATGCACGCGCACGAATTGCTGCGGGTCGAGTTGTTCTTCGAGTTCGGAAATGCGCTGGGTCTTGAGATGGTCGCGCCCGGCATGATGAAACGCGACGTAATCGGCCTGGGCTTCGATGTAATCGACTTCGGCCAGCGGCAGCACGCGCAACTGCGCACCGTCGCGGATCAACACCCGTTGCAAGGTTTGCGCGGCCACCAGGCGCTGCACCTCGGGCACGGGCGCGCCACGCAATTGGCGCGCACGTTCGAGTGCGGCATCGAAGCGCGCCTGGCTGAACGGCTTGAGCAGGTAGTCGACCGCATGCAGATCGAAGGCCGCGAGCGCATGCTGATCGTAGGCGGTGGTAAAGATGACGCCATGCCGCAAGCCTG
>CAXBRX010000056.1:0-12474 GCA_963977835.1 uncultured Derxia sp. | reverse complement strand
TGTTCTGATCATGGCGAACGTCGGTTCCAAGCGCCTCGTCGTGGGCGCGCATTACGGCCTCAAAGATTGGATCGCCCAGCGCGTCACGGCGGTCATCATGGCCGTGTATTCGCTGATCCTTCTGGTCGGCATCCTGTTTTCCAACCCGCTCGATTACGTCGCCTGGGTCAAGCTGTTCACCTGGTCGATCGTCGGCCTGCCGGTGGGCAAGCTGCTCGCATTCGTCGCCATCCTGTCGCTGCTCTATCACGCCTGGATCGGCATGCGCGACCTCTGGATGGACTACATCAAACCCACTGGTGTGCGTCTGACGCTCGAAGTGCTCACGATCCTCTGGCTCGTCGGCAGCGCGGCATATGCGGCACAGATCCTTTGGAGAGTCTGAACAAAATGGCTGAAATCAAGACTTCTATCCCCAAGCGCCGTTACGACGCAGTCATCATCGGCGCGGGTGGCGCGGGCATGCGCTGTTCGCTGCAACTCGCCGAAGCCGGCCTGAATGTCGCGGTGCTCTCCAAGGTCTTCCCGACCCGTTCGCACACGGTCGCGGCCCAGGGCGGCATCGGTGCATCGCTTGGCAACATGAGCGAAGACAACTGGTACTGGCACATGTTCGACACCGTCAAGGGCTCCGACTACCTCGGCGACCAGGACGCGATCGAATTCATGTGTCGTCAGGCGCCCAAGGTCGTCTACGAGCTCGAACACTTCGGCATGCCGTTCGACCGCAACCCCGACGGCACGATCTATCAACGCCCGTTCGGCGGCCATACCGCCAACTTCGGCGAAAAGCCCGTGCAACGCGCTTGCGCGGCGGCCGACCGTACCGGCCATGCGCTGCTGCACACGCTGTATCAGCGCAACGTGCGCGCACGCACCCAGTTCTTCGTCGAATGGATGGCGCTGGACCTGATCCGCGACGCCGACGGCGATGTGGTCGGCGTGGTCGCGTATGAAATGGAAACCGGCGAAGTCATGATCCTCGAAGCCAAGGCGACCGTGTTCGCCACCGGCGGCGCGGGCCGGATCTTCGCGGCATCGACCAACGCCTTCATCAACACCGGCGACGGTCTGGGCATGGCGGCGCGCGCCGGCATCCCGCTGCAAGACATGGAATTCTGGCAATTCCACCCGACCGGCGTGGCCGGCGCGGGCGTGCTGATCACCGAAGGCGTGCGCGGCGAAGGCGGCATCCTGCTCAACAGCAATGGCGAGCGCTTCATGGAGCGCTATGCGCCGACGCTGAAGGACCTCGCGCCGCGCGACTTCGTCTCGCGCTCGATGGACCAGGAAATCAAGGAAGGGCGCGGCTGCGGTCCGAACAAGGACCACGTCCTGCTCAAGCTCGACCACCTCGGCGGCGACACCATCCTCAAGCGTCTGCCCTCGATCCGTGAAATCGCGCTCAAGTTCGCGAACGTCGATCCGATCAAGGAACCGATCCCGGTCGTGCCGACCATCCATTACCAGATGGGCGGCATCCCGACCAACATTCACGGCCAGGTCGTTGCGCCCAAGAACGATGATCCGCGCACCGTCGTGAACGGCATATACGCGATCGGCGAATGCTCGTGCGTGAGCGTGCACGGTGCGAACCGCCTGGGCACCAACTCGCTGCTCGACCTCGTCGTGTTCGGCAAGTCGACCGGCGATTTCATCGTCGCGCAAAACCTCAAAG
Organism: uncultured Derxia sp.; assembly: GCA_963977835.1. GTDB lineage: Bacteria > Pseudomonadota > Gammaproteobacteria > Burkholderiales > Burkholderiaceae_E > CAXBRX01. Next base: position 10,796 of record CAXBRX010000056.1, on the reverse strand, counting down.
ACAAAGCGCACAAGGCCTTGCCCGAGAACGCGGCCGACTTCGCGCTGTCGCGCATCGCGCGCATCGACGCGTCGACCACCGGCGAGCGTACGCAAGACGTGGCGCAGGACATCCGCGTGTCGATGCAAAAGCATTGCGGCGTGTTCCGTACCTCGGAGCTTCTGGCCGAAGGCGTGCAACAAATCAACGCCATCGCCGAGCGCGTCAAGAACATCGCGATCAAGGACAAGTCCAAGGTGTTCAACATGGCGCGCGTCGAAGCGCTCGAACTCGACAATCTGATCGAGGTCGCCCGCGCCACCGTCACCTCGGCCGAGGCGCGCAAGGAATCGCGCGGCGCCCATGCGCATCGCGATTACACCGAACGCGACGACGTCAACTGGATGAAGCACACGCTCTGGTACTCGGAAGACAGCCGTCTCGAATACAAGCCGGTCACGCTCAAGCCGTTGACCGTCGAGACCTTCCAGCCCAAGAAGCGTACGTTCTGATCGGGGAATTCAATGAGTGCCAGCAACGCAAACGAACAAGGCGCGGTGAGCGCGGCCGCTTCGGGCAAGCGTGTCCTCAAGTTCGAGATCTATCGCTACGATCCGGACAAGGACGCCAAGCCCTACATGCAATCGCTCGAGGTCACGCTCGAAGCGACCGACAAGATGCTGCTCGACGCGCTCGTGCGCATCAAGAACAACGTCGATGATTCGCTGTCGTTCCGCCGCTCGTGCCGTGAAGGCGTGTGCGGTTCCGACGCGATGAACATCAACGGCAAGAACGGTCTGTCGTGCACGACCAATCTGCGCGAGCTCAAGGAACCCATCGTCCTCAAGCCGCTGCCCGGTCTGCCCGTGATCCGCGATCTGATCGTGGACATGACCCAGTTCTTCAAGCAATACCATTCGATCAAGCCTTACCTCATCAACGAAACGCCGCCGCCCGAGAAGGAGCGTCTGCAATCGCCCGAGGAACGCGAAGAGATCGACGGTCTGTACGAATGCATCCTGTGCGCTTCGTGCTCGACCTCCTGCCCGTCGTTCTGGTGGAACCCCGACAAGTTCGTGGGCCCGGCCGGCCTGTTGCAGGCCTACCGCTTCATCGCCGACAGCCGCGACGAAGCCACCGGCGAACGTCTGGACAACCTCGAAGATCCTTACCGTCTGTTCCGTTGCCACACGATCATGAATTGCGTCGATGTGTGCCCGAAGGGGCTCAACCCGACCAAGGCGATCGGCAAGATCAAGGAATTGATGGTGCGTCGGGCCGTCTGATGAACACACAGTCGTTCGAGCATCAATCCGATCCGCTCAACCGTGCGCGCCTGCGTTGGCGCGCGCGACGCGGGCTGCTCGAGAACGATCTCGTGCTCACGCGCTTTTTCGACAAGCACGAGCACGATCTCTCGGACGACGATGTGAACGTCCTGACGCAGTTGTTCGATCTGCCCGATACCGAATTGCTCGACCTGATCCTCGCCCGCAAAGAACCAGAAGGCAACCTGCAGCATGTCGATTTCAAGCGGGTAATCGACATGTTGCGCAACGCGTGAGCAGCGACTCGAGACCGTCGCCACTCAACATTTCCATTTCGTAGGCATACCTCCCACACATCACCATAAGGAAGCCGCCATGAGTACCGCCACCAGTCACAAGGCGACACTGTCGTTCACCGACGGCACGCCCACCGTCGAGTTCCCGCTCCTGAAGGGCACGGTTGGCCCCGATGTGATCGACATTCGTAAACTCTATGGTTCGACGGGCAAATTCACCTATGACCCGGGCTTTCTGTCGACCGCCTCGTGCCAGTCGAGCATCACCTACATCGATGGCGACAAGGGCGAGCTGCTGTATCGCGGCTACCCGATCGAGCAACTCGCGACCAATTGCGACTTCCTCGAAGTCTGCTACCTGATCATGAACGGCGAGCTGCCCAATGTGGCGCAGCGCGACGATTTCAATCAGCGCGTGATCAGCCACACGATGGTCAACGAGCAGATGCAATTCTTCCTGCGCGGTTTCCGTCGCGATGCGCACCCGATGGCCGTCATGACCGGCCTCGTCGGCGCGATGTCGGCCTTCTATCACGACGCGCTCGACGTGACCGATCCGCACCACCGCGAAATCGCCGCGATCCGCCTGATCGCCAAGATGCCGACGCTGGTCGCGATGGCCTACAAGTATTCGGTCGGCCAGCCGTTCATGTATCCGCGCAACGATCTGTCGTACGCCTCGAACTTCATGCGCATGATGTTTGCCACGCCGACCGAGGACTACAAGCCCAACCCGGTGCTTGACCGCGCGCTCGACCGCATCTTCATCCTGCACGCCGATCACGAACAGAACGCGTCCACCTCCACCGTGCGTCTGTGCGGTTCGTCGGGCACCAATCCGTTCGCCGCGATCGCGGCCGGCGTCGCCTGCCTCTGGGGCCCGGCCCACGGCGGCGCGAACGAAGCCTGCCTGAACATGCTCTATGACATCCAGGCCAAGGGCGGTTTGTCCAAGGTCGGCGAGTTCATGGAACAGGTCAAGGACAAGAACTCGGGCGTGCGCCTGATGGGCTTCGGACACCGCGTGTACAAGAACTACGACCCGCGCGCCAAGCTCATGCAGGAAACCTGCAAGGAAGTGCTGACCGAACTCGGCCTCGAGAACGATCCGCTGTTCAAGCTCGCGATGGCGCTCGAAAAGATCGCCCTCGAAGACGATTACTTCGTGCAGCGCAAGCTCTACCCGAACGTCGACTTCTATTCGGGCATCGTGCAAAAGGCGCTCGGCATCCCGGTGTCGCTGTTCACCGCGATCTTCGCGCTCGCGCGCACGGTCGGCTGGATCGCCCAGTGGAACGAAATGATCTCGGACCCCGAATACAAGATCGGCCGTCCGCGTCAGCTCTTCACCGGTGCTGTCAGCCGCAACGTCACGCCGATCGCTTCGCGCTGATCGGTTCTTGCGTCGGAAACAAGCGGGCTGCGGCCCGCTTTTTCTTTTTCGGTGCACACTGCGCGCATGAAAGAGTCCTTGCAACGTCTGCGTTTTCTGCGCCTGCGTGAATCGCGGCGCGCATTCTGGCTGCGCATCGTGCTGCCGATCGTGCTCGTCATCGTCGTCGCCTTTGCGCTGACCTGGCGCCATGTCGATCCGGCGCCGCCGCGCCATGTGGTCATGTCCACGGGCAGTCCGGTCGGCGCCTACGACACCATCGGCCAGGCCTACCGCATGCTGCTCGCGCGCGAAGGCATCGATCTCGAACTCGTGCAATCGAGCGGCTCGGTCGAGAACCTCGCGCGCCTGCTCGAACCCGAAGGCCGGGTACAGATCGCCTTGATCCAGGGCGGCACCATCGGCAGCGAACCCGCGCGCGACCGGTTGCTCACCCTGGGCAGCATGACGGCCGAAGGCGTGTGGATCCTCAAGCGCAAAAGCAAACACCCGGTGTCGCGTCTGGCCGATCTCGCCCGGCTGCGCATCGCGGTCGGCGCGCACGACGGCGCCAATGAACGCCTGGCGCGTGCCTTGTTCAATGCCGCCGGCGTCGAAGTGCCGCCCGAGCATTGGCTTGCAATCGACATCGCGCAATTGCCGCAAGCCTGGCGCGCGGGGCAGATCGATGCCGCGGTGCTGGTCTCGGGGGCCGAAGCGCCCGGCTTGCAAGACGTGCTGGCCTTGCCCGACCTCGACATCGTCGATCTCGAACACGCCCATGCGTTGGCCAATCGCATTCCCGCGTTGAAGTCACGGACCTTGGTGCGCGGCGCCATCGACATCGCCACCGACCGTCCCGATCGCGACATCCAATTGCTGACCACGACCGCCAACCTCGTCGTGCGCGACGACCTGCATCCGGCCATCGTCGATCTGCTCATGAATGCCGCGACCCAGGTCCATGGCAGCGCCGGCTTGCTGACCGATGCCGGCGCTTATCCGGCCCCGCATGATGTCGAGCTGCCCTTGCATCCGCAGGCCGAACGCTATTACCGCTCCGGGCGCCCCTTGCTGCAGAAATACCTGCCGTTCTGGCTCGCGACCTGGATCGACCGCATGGCCATCCTGTTGTTGCCCTTGTTTGCGGTGGCCTTGCCCTTGGCGCGGCTGTTGCCGGCAGCGATGCAATGGCGCATCAAGCGGCGCATCTTCCGGTATTACGGCGATCTCAGCCGGCTCGAAGCCCGGCTCGACGATGCGACCGATGCCGCGGCCCGCACGGCAATCGCGCATGACATCGACGCGCTCGAACGCAGCGTCGCGAGCCTGCCCGTGCATTGGTATTACGGCGATCTGGTTTACGGCTTGCGCTCGCATTTGAGCGTGGTGCGCGCTCGGCTTGCTGCCCCGCTCGACGATCCCGCCGCGCCCGAGCCGGCCAGCCCAGCCAGCTCTGCTTAAGCGCCCGCGGTCGTCACCAGCGCGAGCGCGTTGGTCGCTTTCGGCGGCGCGCGCCGCTGCACCCAGAGCGTCACGGTCGTGCCCACGCCGGCCGTGCTCGTCAGATCGACCTGGCCACCGTGCAGCTCGATGATTTCCTTCACGATGGAAAGACCGAGGCCGGTGCCCGGAATGTTGCCCGACGGATCGGCGCGGAAGAAGCGCTCGAACGCGCGGCCGACCTGCTGTGTCGACATGCCGATGCCCTGGTCACTCACGCGCACGCCCACCATTTCCAATCCTTCGCGCTTCTCCGTCAACACTTCGAGACGGATCTCGCCGCCCTCGGGCGAATACTTGTAGGCATTGGACAAGACATTGTTCAAGGCCTGCCGGAATTTCTCGGTATCGATCGAAGCAAACAAGGCTTCATCAGGTGTCACGACGACCGGCACGCGCGCATCGCCGGGCACCAACAGTGAGGCGATGGTGTCGCCCACGATCGGCTGCACGGCCTGCACCTCCATGCGGAAGTCCTTGCCCTGGCGGGCCTCGATGCGCGCAAGATCGAGCAGTTCATTGATGAGGTTGACGATCAATCCCGATTGCCGATGGATGGTCTCGATCATCGGTTTGGCACGCTCCGGGGCGTAATTGCGCGTGAGCAGCAGCTCGGAAAAGCCGAAGATGCTGACCAGCGGCGTGCGCAATTCGTGCGCGGCCGTCGACAGAAACTCGCTCTTCATGCGATCGACTTCGCTTTCACGCGTCACGTCGCGCAAGAACAGCATGCAATCGCCGCTGCCTGCGCTGTGCTTGGCTTCGCAGGCGAGGATGCGGCGTTCGGGGTTGATCAGCACCAGCGTCTGTTGCGCGCCGCGCTCGTTCCAGAGGGCGGGCCAGGGCAGATGCGGATCGGCATTGCGATGCAGTTCGGCTTCGAGCACGCTGCGCGCGTCGGCATGGCCCGCGAGCATTTCCGCCGTCATGCCGGTCATGCGCGTGAACGCCTCGTTGGCATACACCAGCCGGTCGCGATGATCGAACAGCGCAAAGCCGTCGGGGCTCATGCGCAGGATCAGATCGAGTTGTTCATTGCGACGCGCGATCGCTTGTTCGGCGAGTACGCGGTCGGTGATGTCGGTGGCGGCGCCGACGAAATGCGTGACCTTGCCGGCTTCGTCGATCACCGGCGCGATCGACAATTGATTCCAGAACGGCGCTCCGTCGGCGCGGTAGTTGCGCAAGGTCACGGAGACCGCCTGTGCATTGCGGATCGCATCACGCAGCACCTGGATGCCCGGCTGGTCGCGGTCATTGCCTTGCAGGAAGCTGCAATTGCGGCCGGTCAGTTCGTCGATGGTGTAGCCGGTGATCCGGCTCATCGCCGTATTGGCCCAGAGCAAAGGCAGGCCGGGCAGGCGAGCATCGGCGATCACCATGCCGTTGCTGCTGCATTCGAGCGCACGCATGTAGATCTGCAAATGGTCGTTCGCCATGCGCTGTTCGGTGATGTCGCGCACGATGAGCGTGTAGCGCAGTGCGGCCGAACCGGCGACTTCCGACAACGCGATCTCGATCGGAAACTCGGTTTCGCCGTTGCGCAGGCCGATGCGTTCGTCGTTGGCCACCACCAGGCCGCCATCGCCCACATGCGCGGCCGAGCGCGCGAGCTGTTTGATTTGTGCCAGATCGAGACTCGGCACCAATTGGCTGACCGGGGCGCCTTCGATCTGCGCTTCGGTCGGCCCGAAAATGCTGGTGGCGGCCGGATTGAACAAGCGCACCCGGCCCGAATCGTCGAGACCGATGACTGCATTCGGCGCGGTGGCGATCAAGGCACCCACTTCCGCGTCGCGGCGGGCGAGGGCGTCGTATTGCTCGCGCAAGCGGCACGAGGCTGCATTGAGCGCGTCGATCAGGGTCCGCACCTCGCCCGAGCGCGCGCGGATCGACAAGGTCTTGCCCGAATGGGTCTCGAGTTCGGCCGCAAACCGCGAGGCCTGGGCGAGCGGCAGCAAGGCCCGGTGCACGGTGCGGTTGAGCACGATGATGGTGGCGAGCAGGATGCCCACCGCGCCGAGGATGGTGCCGATCAACATTTCGCGGTTGATCTGCCGTTCGCCGTCCAAGGACATGCGCAGCACCACCCAGCCGAGCTGACGCCCGTTGTTGAGCGGATGCCAGGCGGTCAGGGTACTGCCGTCGCTGGCGCGCTGGGTGTGCGGCTGCCCATCGTGCGGCACTTCGACCGGTTGGCCCGTGTATTGCGGCTTCACCTGTCCGTGGGCGTCGGGGGCGAGGCGGAACCAGCTCGTGCCGTCGGCGCCGGCCAGATCGATCGACAACACATCGGGCAGGGCGGCGAATTCGGCGATCGTGTTCTGGAGATTGACCTGATCGCCGATGACCACCGCATCGCGCGCGGTCGAGGCGACGCCGCGCGCATAAGCGATGGCCTGGCGGTCGGTCGCGACGCGGTTGCGGTCTTCGAGCCGCGATTGCGACAACCAGCTCGCGCACACCAGCGCGCAGGCGAGTACCGCCGCAACGATCGTGGTGATGAGCCGCGACACCGGCGGCCCCTGCGAGGGGTCAGGGTGCTTCGCATCCATGGGCGACGCCCCTCAGCTGGCTTGAGCCGAACCGATTTCGCCCACCAACCGTTCGACGGTTTCGATCAATTGCAAGGGCGAAAACGGTTTGACCAGATAGGCGTCGCTGCCGGCGTCCTTGCCGGCCTGCAAATCGGCCCGTTGGCCGCGCGCGGTCAGCATGATCACCTTGATCCCGCGCGTGTGTTCGTCGCGCTTGATGCGCTCGCAGACCTGATAGCCGTCGAGCTCACCGGGCATCATCACGTCGAGCAGCACGATGTCGGGCAGCACGCGCTGCACCATCGCCAAGCCTTCCTTGCCGTCCTCGGCCTCGAACAACGAGAAGTTCCCGTATTCGAGCGTCATCGAGATCAGATTGCGGATGTCGGGCTGGTCTTCGACGATCAATATTTTCTTCATTGCTGTGTCTCCTCGTCATTTGTGTGCGGCCGGTGTCTCGTTGCGGCGCGCGGCCAGCAGGCGCGCCAGGTCTTCGGCGTATTTGCGCGCTTGCTCCATGTCGGCGCGCTGGATGTTCTGGTGCGGCGCACCGGTCGGCACCTGGACTGTCACTTCGTTCAGGCCATCGGCATCGGTACGCATGCGCAACATGCCGCCGTGCAGTTCGAGCACGCGCTGCGCGAGCGGCAGCCCGATGCCCAGTCCGCCGCCGACCGCGCCTTCGTCCTTGGCGAACGGTGCAAAGGACGCGCGCGTCGAGGCACCACCCGCAGGGGCAGCACCATGGTTGCGGACCGACAGCATCAAGAAGGCGCCGCTTTGGCGGGCGCTGATCTGGACCGTCATGGCCGCCGTGCTTTCGCCGGCCGCGTCGTGCGCATGCACGATCGCGTTTTCGACGATTTCGCGCATCGCGCGGGCGAGCCAGGCGCGACTGCCGTAAATCGGCGACAGATCGGGCGTGCAGCCGTTCAGCGCCAGATGCACCCGGTGTTGCGACGCCTTGCCGGCCAATTGCGCCCAGACTTCTTCGAGCAGCGCGCCGGGCAGCACGCGTTCGTCGCCCACCATGGCGTCGTCGCCGAACAAGGCGATCAGGTCGGCGACTTTTTCCAGGCCTTCCATCAAAGCCCGACCCTGGCTCAGGGTCTGCGGGCCGAGCGGCGCGTGCTCGCGCATCGGTTGGTCGATCGATTGCATGAAAGTCCGCAAAGGAACAAGCAAGTGCTGGCGCAGCAATTCGGCGACCGTCTTGCCGGTGACGTTCCCCGACGTCTCTTCCGTATCGGCATGGGCGATGACGACCGTGTCGGTCCCGTTCGGGGCGTGCACGAGCGTGACCTCGACCAGGTTTTCGGGTTGGGTCGGATCGGGTTTGAGGCGCAAGGCGATGCTGTGATCGGCTGGGGCGGTGGCGATTTCCTTGAGCGCATCGCGCAGGCGCGGCGAGGCCAGCACGGCCGACAAGGCCCCGCTGAAATCCCCGCGGGCGGCGGCGTTGGTATAAACCACGCGCCCAGCCGGGTTGATGATGAGGATGCGGTCGCGTACTGCGTCCAGCATCTTGGAACCGCTCGAGGCCATGCCTGTCGCCTTCTTCGCCTATTCGACAACCGTATTGACGGCAGGCGCCTGGCGCATCGGAGAGCAGATTCCTTCACGAAATGCGTATTAGTTCCCGATTGGCCGTGTTAGCATGCCGCCGCTGCCGTCAGGAGACGGCGGTACGCCCAAGGCCGCACAGTGGCCGACGGTGTCCGTGGAACGGTGTGGCCGGAAAACGGATGGGGAGAAGCGACGGATCGCAAGCGCCTGGCGCCGGTCGAGCCGTGCTTCCTACTGTTCCCCGCACTGATCTTCGAGAAGCTCGAGAGAAAGGTGAAGCGCGATGATGAAGCAGTTCTTGCAGAACTCGTACCTCTTCGGCGGCAATGCGCCGTACGTGGAAGAGTTGTACGAAGCCTATCTGGACAACCCCGCCTCGGTCCCCGACAACTGGCGCGATTATTTCGATCGCATGCAGGTCGTGGCCGCCCCCGACGGTTCCGCCAACAAAGACGTGGCCCATGCGCCGGTCGTCGAATCGTTCGCACAGCGGGCCAAGGCCAATGCCTTCTTGCCGCGCGTCGCCGAACGTGATCTGTCGATCGCCCGCAAGCAGGTGCATGTCCAGTCGTTGATCGCGGCTTACCGCTTTCTCGGCACGCAATGGGCGGATCTCGATCCGCTCAAGCGCCAGGAGCGCCCCAAGCTGCCCGAGCTCGAGCCGAGTTTTTACGACTTGACCGAAGCCGACATGGACATGGTGTTCAGCGCGACGAACACCTATTTCACCAAGGCCGAGCACATGACCCTGCGCGAAATCGTGCAGGCATTGCGTGAAACCTACTGCGGCACCATCGGCGCCGAGTACATGTACATCACCGATCCGGCGCAAAAGCGCTGGATGCAAGAGCGCCTCGAATCGATCCGCTCCAAGCCCAACCTCACGCCCGAGCAAAAGAAGCATGTGCTCGAGCGTTTGACGGCGGCCGAAGGCCTCGAGCGCTACCTGCACACCAAATACGTCGGCCAGAAGCGTTTCTCGCTCGAAGGCGGCGACAGCTTCATCGTCTCGATGGATGAAGTCGTGCATCGTGCCGGCGCGCAAGGCGTGCAGGAAATCGTCATCGGCATGGCCCACCGCGGCCGCCTGAACGTGCTCGTCAACACCCTGGGCAAGATGCCGGGCGATCTGTTCGCCGAGTTCGAAGGCAAGCATGCCGACGATCTGCCCGCGGGCGACGTGAAGTACCACCAAGGCTTCTCGAGCGATGTGACCACCGCCGGTGGCCCGGTCCACCTGAGCCTCGCGTTCAACCCGTCCCACCTCGAAATCGTCAACCCGGTCGTCGAAGGCTCGGCGCGTGCGCGCCAGGATCGCCGCGGCGACAAGGACGGCGATCAGGTCCTGCCGGTGCTGGTGCACGGCGATGCGGCCTTCGCTGGTCAAGGCGTGGTGATGGAAACCCTGAACCTCGCGATGACGCGCGGTTACGGCACGGGCGGCACCATCCACATCGTCATCAACAACCAGATCGGCTTCACCACTTCCGATCCGCGCGATACGCGTTCGACGACGTATTGCTCGGACGTGGTCAAGATGATCGAAGCGCCGGTGCTGCATGTGAACGGCGACGACCCCGAAGCCGTGGTGCTCGCCACCCAGATCGCGGTCGATTACCGCATGCAGTTCAAGCGCGACATCGTCGTGGACATCATTTGCTATCGCAAACTCGGCCACAACGAACAAGACACGCCCGCGGTCACGCAGCCGCTGATGTACAAGAAGATCGGCCAGCATCCGGGCACGCGCAAGCTGTACGCCGACAAGCTCGCCGCCCAGCGCGTGATCGTCGATGAATTCGCCGACGAACTCGTCAAGAACTACCGCGCCGCGATGGATGCGGGCAAGCACACCAACGATCCGGTGCTCTCGAATTACAAGCGCCAGTACTCGGTCGATTGGCTGCCGTTCCTGAACCGCAAATGGACCGACGCGGCCGACACCGGCGTGCCGATCGCCGAACTCAAGCGCCTGTCCGAGCGCATCACCTCGATCCCGCAAGGCTTCAAGCTGCATCCGCTGGTCGAGAAGGTCGTGGGCGACCGCCGCAACATGGGCGAGGGCAAACAGTCGCTCGACTGGGGCATGGGCGAGCATCTGGCCTTCGCCTCGCTCGTCGCCTCGGGCTATTCGGTGCGCATCACCGGTCAGGATGCCGGCCGCGGCACCTTCACCCATCGCCATGCGGTGTTGCACGACCAGAACCGCGAACGCTGGGATTCGGGCAGCTACATCCCGCTGCAGAACGTGGCCGAAAATCAAGCCCCGTTCATC
>CAXBRX010000055.1:0-12745 GCA_963977835.1 uncultured Derxia sp. | reverse complement strand
GCTCCTGCCAGTTGACCAACAACGCCTCCTGAGCCAGCAGTTCCAGCACCTCATGCACGGGCACCTCATGCCTATGCGCCGCAGCGATCTGCCGCAACAGCACCGCCAGTGCCGCCGGGGAAATGGGTGATCTCATTCAAGCATCCTTCAAGAACCCGCTGCCGCGCGACAGGGCGCGAGCCAGTTCGGGGCATCTTGCACATCGATCGGTCCGGTCGTCGCTCCAGTCGACCAACCGCGCGGCGGCGTGTGTGCGCCGCAGATCCAGAACACCGAGCCCGCAGGTTCGGCGGCGTTCACGGCCAAACGCATGCTCAAGGTGTAAGGCGAGTGGGTCTGCACGTGGTGCCCGCTGAGACGAACCGAGGCGCCGCGATCGTCGACCTGCCAGCGCCCACCAACCGTATCCGGCGTGCTGCCGGCGGGAATTGACGCATCGATGTCGCCGGTCAGTGCGAGCGCCTCGCTGACAGCGATGCGTGCGGGCTGCGTCTGGAACCAGACGCCCGACATCTGCGCCTTATCGATCACCGTGCCCACGTTTGCGGCCAGAATGCCTATGCACACAGCGATGACCATGACCCCGGTCAGCGTGTCGACCGGGATCATCCAGCGCCAATGCCCCCATGGAATGAGGCCGGACTGGATCATTTGCGGTCTCATCGGCGCCCGCAGCGGTGACCTCATTTGCGGCAGTTCCCGGACAGCACACCCTGCGGCAGAACCGATGCCGGCTGGCCGCCCTTCACCTCGAAGCCCGGCGGCGGCGCATGGCTTTCGCAGACCCAGACCAGCGCGGCGGTGGGCTGCCGGCGATTGATGGCCGGGCGCAGATGAAGCACCAGATTGCCTTGTGCGCCGGATTGGAGCTTCGGATCGAAATGCACGGCGAGCGCGCCTTGCTCAACCGCGATCGATGCAACCCATTCACCGCGCAGCATCTCGGGCGCGGGCAGACCCGCGGCCTGGTTATTGGCGGGCAGCACGCCCCAGCGGTCGTAATAGGCCGCGACGGCCTTTTGCACCGGCCCCGTCAATTCGAACCCTTCGGCGACCTTGGCGCGCACCACGTAGTTTTGATATTGCGGAATCGCGATGGCGGCGAGGATGCCAATGACGGCGATCACCAGCATAAGTTCGATCACGGTGAAACCGCGACGGCGAGCAAAGGAGGTAGGCATGCACGAGAACCGGCTGCGCGACTAGGCGATGAATCATCCTACCGCAGAGTGAAGACGATGCTCGCGACCGCCGGGTCGCTTGTTCGCGCGACTAGCGCTTGAGCGTGGCGCAAGGGTCTTCGCGTTCGGCGCGTGCGGTGAAAGTCATCGCATCGAATTGCGCGGCGAGCGCCGCCGGGTCGGCGTCGGGATCTTCTTCGAGCAGGCCGATGGCCGTCACCGTGCCCGCGGGCAGGTCGCTCAACCAGCGCGGCACACCAGCGTCGCGCCGCACATGGCCATTGCCCGTCAACAGCACCACGCCGCGTGACACATAAGGCCGCAGCGCATTGGCCAGGGTGATGTCGCGTGCGATCTGGGCGCGCACCATGGGGTCGATGGCTTTGGCCGGCAAGGTATTGCAATGGCCGACCTCGATGTCTTCGCGCTGGACTGCGAGCAGTGCTGGATCGAGATGATCGAGTCCGAGCCTGGCCTGCGTGGCTGCATCGAAGACCGCGCCATACCCTTCGCGCGCGACGCGCATCGCCTGTGCGCGACCAAGGTTCGCGGCCACGATGGGCAGGTCTTCATCGAGCGCCCATTGCACGAAAGGCCGGTAGTAGTCCCAATCCCAGCCGCGCCGGTCGGCGACCGCATGATCGATCAGGTAATCGGCATCGTGCGGACGCTCGCGGCGCGCGCGTTCGAGGTCGGCTTGCCGGTCGGCATCGAATTGTTCGAACGCGAGCGCCGGGCGCCAGCCTTGCGCGAATCGCTCCTGCAAGGCCGCCAACCTCAGGCGATGCTGGGCCGCGTTGTCATGCACTTCACCGAGCAACACCACGGCATGGCCGTTCATCGCGGCAGCCAGGGCCTGCGCAGTCGGGGCCACGGCCGCCTGCCGCGGCGGTGCCGCGCATGCGACCAACACGGCGAGCGCGAGCACGCCGGCAACACGCTGACACCACGAGAAGGAAACCGCGCGCATCCCTGCCATATTGGTCGCGGGCCAGCGGCGCTTCAGTGCGCGGCGTCGTGCGGACGGCGGCTGATCGGCCCGCGCACGACCTGCACCGTGCTGCGCGGCGCCGACGGCGCGCATTGGCCGCAACTGCCGCAACCGTCGTCGCACGAAGCGCCGGCCGACGGCAGCAACGCCGCGCCCAGCCGGCGCATGAAGCCGGGACGGCCGTCGCGGTCGAGCCAACGGCCGAGCGCCATGCGCGTGCGCGGCATGAAGCGCCACAGGCAATACACCGCGGCCATCAGCACCGCGACGATGACGATCGATTGCTGCAACCAGAGCGCGCCCATGTCTTGCTCCCAGTCCGCGCTCAACTAAGCGCGAGCGTGATCCGATAGGTGGCGAAGGCCGCCGCATAGGCCAGGGCCGTCAGATAAGCGGCAGCGAACGCAGCGGTCTTGACCGAACCGGTTTCGCGCCGGATCACCGCGAGCGTCGCGATGCATTGCGGCGCGAAGATGTACCAGGCCAGCAAGGCGAAGCCGGTGGCGAGGCTCCATTGCTGCGCGATCAAGGGCATCAATTGGGTGGCGGTGTCATCGCCGGTGGCCGACAGCGCGTAGACCGTGCCCAACGCGCCGACCGCGACTTCACGTGCTGCCAGGCCCGGCACGAGCGCGATGCAGATCTGCCAATTGAAGCCGATCGGCGCGAACACGACTTCGAGCGCGCGCCCGATCTGTCCGGCCAGGCTGTAATAAATGCCCGGATGCGTCGCGCCTTCAGGTGCGCCCGGCCAGCTCGACAAGCCCCACAACACGACGGTGAGCGCGAGGATGATGGTGCCGACGCGGCGCGTGAAGATGTGCGCGCGTTCGAGCAGGCCCAGGCCGATGTCGCGCGCATGCGGCATGCGGTAGGCGGGCAGTTCCAGCATCAGCGGATGCTCGGAAACATTGCGGCGCAGCCATTTGGCCACCAGCGCCACCAGCACCGCGCTCGCAATGCCGGCCGCATACAAGCCGAACAAGACCATGCCTTGCAGATTGAACAGCCCGGCCACCGGACGCGACGGCACGAAGGCGCCGATGAGCAAGGCATAGACCGGCAACCGCGCTGAGCAAGTCATCAAGGGCGCGACCAGGATGGTGATCAGACGATCGGACGGATGCTGGATGGTGCGCGTGGCCATGATGCCGGGAATCGCACACGCGAAGCTCGACAACAAAGGAATGAAGGACCGCCCCGACAACCCGGCGCCGACCATCAAACGATCGAGCAAAAAGGCCGCGCGCGGCAGATAGCCCGATTGCTCGAGCACCAGGATGAAGAAGAACAAGATGAGAATTTGCGGCAGGAAGACCAGCACGCTGCCCGCGCCCGCGATCACACCATCGACCAGCAGACCTTTGAGCGGGCCTTCGGCCATGTTGGTGCCGACCCAATGGCCGAGCGCGGCCACGCCGCCGTCGATGGCTTCCATGATCGGCGCGGCGCCCGCATACACCGCCTGGAACATCAGGAACAGCAAGGTCGCGAGGATGACCAGACCCCAGACCCGATGCAGGATGATGCGATCGAGCCGGTCGTCGAGCGCCGAAGTCGCACGCGGCATCGTCACCGCCGCGGCGATCAGGCGCCGCACTTCGGCATGAACGTCGGCGACTGGCACGGCTTGCGCGGGCACCGCCACCGGCGTGCTGTCGATGTATTCGATGAGTGCATGCGCGCCGTCCTGCTGGATCGCCACGGTTTCGACGATGGGCACGCCGAGCTCGCGCTCGAGCGCGGCACGGTCGATGACGATGCCGCGGCGCGCGGCGTCGTCCATCATGTTGAGCGCAAACACCAACGGCCGGCCGAGCGCGCGCAATTCGAGCGCGAAGCGCAGATGCAGGCGCAGATTGGTCGCGTCGAGCACCCCGATGATCAGATCGGGCGGGGTTTCGCCCGCGCGCTGCCCGAGGCAGACATCGCGCGTAATGACCTCATCGGGGCTCGCGGCTTCGAGGCTGTAAGCGCCGGGCAGATCGAGCACGCGGAAATGGCGCCCGGACGGCGCGGTGAAGCGGCCTTCCTTGCGTTCGACCGTCACGCCCGCGTAATTGGCCACCTTTTGCCGGCTGCCGGTGAGCCGGTTGAACAACGAGGTCTTGCCGCAATTGGGCGTGCCGACCAGCGCGACCCGCATGCCGTGGTGGCCGTGCGGGCCATGATGCCCGTGATGATCATGATGTCCATGGCGCCCATGGGCGAAGCCGCCTTGGCCTCGATGGCCGCCTTCGTGCGCGTCGTGATGCCCTCTCATGCCGGCACTCCGAACGAGCGTTCGATCAGCACGCGCGACGCTTCGCGCCGGCGCAAGGCAAAGCGCGTATAGCCCACGCGCACGGCGATCGGGTCGCGCCCGAAAGGCGCATGCGCGACGATCTCGACCGCTTCACCCGGCACGAACCCGAGTTCGCGCAGACGGGTGCTCACCGCGTCCTGCGCATCGAGGTCGCGGACCGCGCGGATCACGGCGATTTCGCCGTCGGTCAGATCGAGCAAGGTGGCATCCATGAAAGACCGGCCTATCCCTCAAAACGAGCAAAAATCCATAACTGCGAATTTATCGCAAATGCGAAGCATTCCCAATAATACGCCGATTCGGGAATGCCTGTCGTGTGATTTGGCGCAAACCGACGCGACCCCGGATCGATGGTTTCGCCTCAAGCACGGACCGTACCGCCTTGGGGCGCCAGTATCATGACGGCCTGTGATTCGTCCCTGACCCCGCCATGCGCCAAGATCCCCGCTTTCCCAATCTGTTCATCTGCGACCACCCGCTGATCCAGCACAAGCTTTCCCACATGCGCGACAAGGAAACCTCGACGCGCACCTTCCGGGAATTGCTCAAGGAATTGACGCTGCTGATGGGCTATGAAGTCACGCGCAATCTGCCGCTGACCACCAAGCGCATCGAAACCCCGCTGACGCCGATGGACGCGCCGGTGATCGCGGGCCGCAAGCTCGCAGTGGTGCCGGTGCTGCGCGCCGGGGTGGGCATGGCCGATGGCCTGCTCGAATTGGTGCCGTCGGCGCGGGTCGGGCATATCGGCTTGTACCGCGACGAGAACAAGCGCCCGGTGGAGTACCTGGTGCGCCTGCCCGAAGTCGAAGGCCGCATCTTCATCGTCTGCGATCCGATGATCGGTACCGGGTATTCGTCGGCGCATGCGGTCGATGTGCTCAAGAAGCGTGGCGTGGCCGCGGCCGACATCCATTTCCTGGCGCTGGTGGCCGCGCCCGAAGGCGTGGCGGTGTTCCAGCAAGCGCACCCGGATGTGCCGATGTATGTGGCCGCGCTCGACGAATACCTCGACGACCACGCCTACATCGTGCCCGGCCTCGGTGACGCGGGCGACCGCCTGTTCGGCACCAAATGATCAATCCATCGGGTGCGTGACGGGCGGCGCAGATGACCGGCCGGTTTCTTCAGCGTTGATCTCGCGCGCCAAGGTATTGAGGCGCTCGTCGGTATCGGGGTGGGTGGCCAGCAGATTGGGCAGGTTGCCTTCCTTGCCTTCGAGTTCTGACTGCACGAGCATCAGGAAGTCGTACAAAGGCTTGACGCTCGTATGGTTGGCGTGAGCGACGTCGATCGCGAACTGATCGGCTTCGCGCTCGGCATCGCGGCTGTATTTGAGCACTCCGACGACCAGCGCGGTATGGGTCGCCACGCCGGAAAAATCGCCCCAGACCAGACTCGCCATCGCGCCCGTGCTCAATGCGCTGACCACGTTGTGCATGCCGTGGCGATGCGCGACATGGCCGAGCTCATGCGACAGCACGCCCACGATCTGGTCGAGGTCTTCGTCGGCAAAGTCCACCAGGCCATCGAGCAGAACGATGGTGCCGCCGGGCAAGGCGAAGGCATTGATGCCGCCGCGCCTCTCGCCCTTGGCGCGGCGGAAGATGAGCTTGTAATGCACCCCGGGCGCCGCGGTATGCGCCACTTGAGCGAACCGGTCCGCGATGCTCGTGCGCAGGTCTTCGGGCAAACGGCTGGGGAACAGGTAACGGCCGTCGAAAGTCGCGACCAATTCGGCGCCGATGCGCTGTTCGACGCTGTCGGGCAGATGATCGACGATCCAGGCCGAAGCAGCCGGTATCCCGCGCGTGTAGCCGAAATACAGCGAGGCGAGCAAGGCCATCAACGCGAGGAAGACGCCCGGCCAGAAACGTTCGAGCCGCGTGGCCCAGCTCGGCCGATACCCGTGCTCGCCCAGCGCGGCGGCGAAGCGGCCATCGGGATCGTCGACCTGCACCGTGGCGCCATCGGCAAAGCTGAGTTGGCGCGCGGCATGGCGATAAGGCAGCGTGATGTCGGCCTCGGTCAGCGGGCGTTGCGCGATCAGTTCGCCTTCGGCCGATTCGAGCACGACCGCGCCGGCACGAAAATGCAGGCGCGCCGCATGCGCACGCGCGCTCTGCCCATCGAACCACCAGGCGTCGAAGACGGCCGGCAGCGCGGCGCCCGCGCGAAAATCGGTGAATTCCAGGTTCATAGTCCGATGTCCAGACCGAAGGCGTCGGCGGCGCCGTCGCCGGTCGCATCGACAGCGCGGCGCTGCACGCCCGCGCTGACTTCGTCGAGCGCGGCCGGTGCCACGACCTGCATGCATTCGATGCGGTAGCGCGCGAAGGCGATCGCAGCGAACGGCCAGTACAGGCCCAGCGTCAACAAGGTGGCGCCACCATTGAGCAGCACGATGCGCATCAGCCGGAAGGCCTTGATGTTGGTATGAAAGCGCACCGGACCGAGTTGCGACGCGCCCCAGATGCGCTGCTGCAAACGCGTGGCCACATACGGCTGGCCCAGCACATAGATGACGAGGACGATCAGCCCGCCCATGACGATGGTGGCGACTTCGCCATGACGCTCCATGCGCGTGAGCACGACGGCGATGCCGCCGATGAACGCGGTCGGCAAGAACAAGCCGATCATGAGCAAGGTGCCAAGCACATAGGTCTTGTAGAACCCGCCGACGCAAGGTTTGAATTGCGCGCTCAGATCGCCCCAGCGCACGCCGCCATGCTGGAAGGCCTTGAGGCGATGATGCATCCACGGCAGCATCACGACGAACGCGATGGCCGTGACCGCGATCGTCCACGGATAGCGCTCGAGGAACAGGACGCTCGCGATGGTGCTTGCAAACCAGAGCAGCAAGACCGGCAACACGCGCACATAGGCTTGCGCCAGGCTGCTTTCGAAACCGAAGCGCAGCCCGCGCCAACTCGTGTTCACGAGTTTGAATTGCTGCGATTTGAGAAACAGCCAGGGCCCGACCAGACACAGCACCGCGATCATCACCAAAGCGCTGGTGCGCGAAAAATCCAAGGCCATCGAATAGCCGAAGGCGAGCACCAGCGCGAGGATGCGCCCGCGCAGGATCGGCCAGGGCCGGGCGTGGTAATCGAAGGCATAGCCATCGAGCGTGGTGTTCTGCCAGAAATAGCGCGTCTTGCGCACCTTGGCCCAGGCCGAATAAATGCCGAGTGTCAGCAAGGTCAGCAAAGTGTTGACGACCCAGATCCGGAAATACTCGGCGCCGTCGCCGGTGAAGCGCAGCGTACTGATGCGCGCGGCCGGAGCGGCCACGACCGGCGCCTCGGTGACAGGAGCGTCGGCGGTTGATAGGTCGGCAGTTGATACGTCGGCGACCGGCGCATCGCTGGCCGGCACCGCATCTTCTACCAGGGGCGCGGCCGGTTCGACCGCAGGCACGATGGCCATGACCTCGACACTCGCAAGAATCTGGATGGCGCGAGTCTAGACACCCGGCCGCGGGGATGCGCTACCGCGATTGCGGTAGCGCAGTTCAAAGGCGCAATTCGTGGCGCCATCGGCACACCGATCAGGCGGGGCTCGCGTTCAGCGCTTTGCGTGCCGCCAGATGCCGCATCAGCACCGGCACGACCATGCCCGCGCCAACCAAGGTGCTGATGAGTTCAGGCGAAATCATCAACAAGGCCGCGATCACGCAGACCCAGCGCTCCCAGCCCATCATCTCGACCAGCATATAGCGGCTGAGTGCCGCTGCGAGCACGGTGATGCCGAGCACGCAACCACCGAAGGCGAGCACGAAGTCGTACCAGTTGAAGCCCTGGGTGACGAGCAGCAACGATGGCGAGAACACGAACACGAAAGGCACCAGCGCTTTGCCGAGGCCGAGCCGGAACGCGGTGTTGCCGGTCTTGAACGGATCGCTGCCCGCCATCCCGGCCGCCGCATAGGCCGCGAGCGCGACCGGCGGCGTGATGTCGGCCAGCACGCCGTAATAAAAGACGAAGAAATGCGCGACCAGCGGTTGCACGCCGAGCTGCACCAGCGTGGGCGCCGCCACCGTCACCATGATGATGTAGTTGGCGGTGGTCGGGATGCCGCAACCCATGAGCACGCACACGACGCCCGTCATGACGAGCGCGGCGACCAGCGACAGGCCGTGCAGATTGACCATGGCCGCCGGCAGCACCGCGGCGACGCCCGTAGCCAGCGATTGCGCGGCGCCGGTGATGATGAAGCTGATCTTGAAGCCCACGCCGGTCAGGGTGACGACACCGATGACCAGGCCGACCGCGGCCGCCGCGGCACCGACGGCCAGCGCGTACTTGGCGCCGGTCTCGAAGCTTTCGACCAGAGCCGAAGTGTCGATGCGCCCGCGCACATCGAAGGCGCGCAACACGAAGGGCGTGGCGACCAGCGTCACCGCGAAGATGCCGATGCGCACCCAATCGCTTTCGATGCCGGCGAACACCACCACCGCGAGGATGGCGTGCAGCACGGCCAACATCACCCAGTTGATCGGCCGGTTGCCTTCGGTCAGCGTGGTGATGCCCACGATCGCGCACGAGCTGATGCCGGTGAAGGCCGCCACATACGGCGTGCGGCCGGTGACGAGGATGCTGATCAGGAGCGCGAGCGGAATCAGGGTCGGCCAGCGCAGACGCAGCGAATGGCCGAGCTTGGGCATTTCTTCGGGCGTGAGGCCGCGCAGACCGTTGCGCTTGGCCTCGAAATGCACCTGCATGAACACACCGTAGAAATGCATGAAGGCCGGGATGATGGCCGCGATGATGATGGTCTGGTAAGGCACACCCAGGAATTCGATCATCAGGAAGGCCGCCGCGCCCATGATGGGCGGCGTGATCTGGCCGCCGGTGGAGGCCGCGGCTTCGACCGCGCCCGCGAAATGGCGCGGATAGCCCACACGGATCATGGCCGGGATGGTCAGCGAACCGACCGTGACCGCATTGGCGACCGACGAGCCCGACAGCATGCCGAACATGGCCGAACCGAACACGCTGACCTTGGCCGGGCCACCGGCATACCGGCCCGCGATCGACGAAGCGATGTCGAGGAACAACTGGCCGAGGCCGATGCGCGTGGCGAGCACGCCGAACAAGACGAAATGGAAAACATAAGTCGCCACCACGCCGACCGCCACGCCATAAATGCCCTGGCTCGTGAGGTACATGTGGTTGACGAGTTGCGACCAGCTGGCGCCCGAATGCTTGAGCAGGCCCGGAAAGATCGGCCCGGCGAGCGCGTAGGTGATGAAGATCAGGGCGATGACCGGCAAGGGCCAGCCCATGCTGCGGCGAGTGGCTTCGAGCACGAGGACGATCAGGATGGTCCCCATGATCACATCGAGCAGCAGCGGATCGCCGACCCGGAACGCGAGGTCGTCGAACACATACGGGATGTACAGCACCGAGACCGCGACCGCGGCCCCGAACAACCAATCGAGCAAAGGCACGCCGCCCGGGCTCAGCCAGGTGCTGCGGCGCGGTTGCGCATTGCCGCGCTTGCTGGCCGCGAACACCAGGAAGATCAGGCCGAGCACGAAAGCCAGGTGCACGCCGCGGTGCGTGGTTTCGCGCAGCAGACCGAAGCCGGCCGTGTAGTAATGGAAGAGCGAGAGCGTGATCAGCAGCACCTTCACGATCACCGTGGCCGGCGGCACGGTCGGTCTAAAACGCATCTCGGGATCGAACTTCTCCTCGAGTTCCTGCAGGCTCTTGGCATCGATTTCAGCGGTGGTGGCGGTCACGGCGGCGTCCAATACGACAAAAAGTACCGATCAAAAGGCAAACGGCATGCCCGGTGGGGGCATGCCGTCTCGGTGTGGCTGCAAATTACTTCAGCAGGCCGATTTCCTTGTAGAACTTGGCGGCACCCGGATGGAAGGGGATACCGGCGCTCTTCACGGCGTTTTCCTTGGTGATGTACTTGCCCTTGGCATGGCCGGCTTGCAGCGTCTTTTGCGCAGCTTCGCTGTACAAGGCCTTGGTGATTTCATAGACCGTGTTCACATCGGCCTTGTCGCTCGTGATCAGTTGCGCACCGACCGCCAAAGTCTTGACGCCCGCGACGCCCTTGTAGGCATCGGTCGGGATGGTGTCGTGCGAGAAGAACGGGTTGGACTTGATCAAGGCATCGATCTGCGGACCGTCGATCGGCACCAGTTCGATGCCTGCGCCGCCCGCGGCGAGTTCGGCGATCGCACCGGCCGGCACGCCGCCCACGAAGAAGAACGCGTCGAGCGCGCCGTCCTTGAGCTTGTCACCGGCCTGGTTGGGCTTGAGGTATTCCGCCTTGAGGTCGGCGTCCTTGAGGCCGTAGGCGCCGAGGATCAGACGCGCATCGACCAGGGTGCCGGAGCCGGGCTCGTCGAGCGCGACGCGCTTGCCCTTGAGGTCGGCCACGGTCTTGATGCCCGCACCTTTGCGTGCGACCAGATGGATGCTTTCCGGATAGAGGTTGGCGATCAGACGCAGGCCGCTGACGGCCGGCTTGCCTTCCCAGACGCCGGTACCGGTCTGGGCCCAGGTCGCGACGTCGGCTTGCGAGAAGCCGGCTTCGACCGAACCGCTGTTGATCGCGTTGACGTTGGCCACCGAGCCGTTCGAGGCTTGCGCGGTGACGATGAGCTTGCCGGGCTGCGAGACCGCATTGGCGATCATGCCGCCGACCGGGTAGTAGGTGCCGGCAGTGCCGCCGGTGCCGATGCGGAAGAACTGCTGCGCCTGGGCGGCGCCGGTGAAGGCGACCGCGGCGAGCAAAGCAACGCCGAGTTTCTTGAAGTTCATGTCAGCTCCTTGGAAAAGGGGGTGGAACAAAACGCACGGGCTGGGAACACCGGCCGCATCGCCGCATGAAAAGCCGCGGTAGCATCGGCGCCATGCGACTGCGCCATCTCGAGATTTTTCATGCGGTGATGCAAAGCGGCACCGTCAAAGGCGCCGCGAGCTTGCTTCATATCACGCAGCCAGCGGCGACGCGCTTGCTGCAACAGGCGGAACGCCACCTCGGATTCTCCCTGTTCGACCGGGTCAAGGGCCGGCTCGTGCCCACGCACGAAGCCAGACTGCTGTACCCCGAAGTCGAGCAACTGTACCTCAAGCTGGATACGATCCGGCGTCTGGCGCGCAATCTGGCGGATGGGGAAAACGCCATGTTGCGCATCCTGTGTGTGCCTGCTCTGGCCCAGGACTGGCTGCCCGAGGCGCTCGCCGCCATGCAGCGCAAATACCCGCAGGCGCGGTTTGCGGTGCGTACCCTGCACTCGCGCCAGATCGCCGAAAGCCTGGCCTTGCGCGAAGCCGACCTGGGCTTCGCCTTCGAAGCGCCCGACCATCCGGCCATCGCGGCCGAAGCCATTGCCCACGGCCACCTCGTGTGTGTGGGTACTCAATCCGGATCCGGCATCAGCCTCGCCCAATTGGCGCGACGCACCGTCATCGACCTCGACCCCGAAGACCCGCTCGGGCGCGCGCTGCATGGCGCGCGTCTCGCGCAAGGGCTCGAATTCGAATCGCGGGTGTTGGTACACAGCTACCACGCGGCCATCGCCATGGCCCGGCAAGGCCTGGGCTCGGCCCTGGTCGATTCCTTCACCGGCCGCATCGCCGAACGCGCAGGCGGCCTGCATGCGGTGCCGATCACGCCGCCGATCGAACTCACGGTGCATGCGATGCGTTGCCGCGACCAGACCTCGAGCGCCTTGGCGCGGCAATTGATCGCGACCATGCAACGCGTGCTGGCCGGCTGACCTTTGCACGCGCGGCCTCGGCTCAGCCCGCGGCCGCGAGCGGCGCCACCGAGAACGGGCCGGCATCGACCTCGCCCTTGCGGTGCGCGATCGCATCGGCCAATTGCGCCGCCGAGCCGAAGGCGAGCGTGAAGCCCAGGGCGCCGTGGCCTGCGTTCACATACACATTGCGCCATTGCTCGGCGCGGCCGATGCAGGGCAGACCGGTCGGCGTCGCCGGGCGCAGACCGGCCCAGGGTTGCAGATCGGCCGGCTTGCGCCGCAGGCCGAAGCTTTCGTCGACCGCGCGTTCGAGCTGGGCGATGCGCGCCGGATCGATGCGCAGATCATCGCCGACCAACTCGGCCATGCCGGCCACGCGCAAACGCGCACCGTGTTCATCGACGAGCGGCGCGAACACGATCTTGCGCGCCGCGTCGGTGATGCTGGCGGTGGGAAACCGCGCGAGATCGTCGGCGCCCACCTCGATGCTGTAGCCCTTGAGCGGCGCGATCGGCAGGCGCAGTTTCAGCGCACGCAAC
>CAXBRX010000054.1:0-12869 GCA_963977835.1 uncultured Derxia sp. | reverse complement strand
AGCGTGCGCAAACGCGTTGGCGCCGACCACGGCCTTGTTGGGCTGCACGACGAAGCCGGTGATGCTCGACACCAGTTTGGAGGCCGGCACGATCTGGGTCGCATCGACACCGACTTCGAGCCCGAAATGATCGCGCCGCGTGCGTACCGCCATCACGACTTCTTCGAGCGAGGTGTTGCCTGCGCGTTCGCCGAGGCCGTTGATCGTGCATTCGACCTGACGCGCGCCACCGATCTTCACACCGGCAAGCGAATTGGCCACCGCCATGCCGAGGTCGTTATGGCAATGCACGCTCCAGACCGCCTTGTCGGAATTGGGCACTCGTTCACGCAGCATGCGCACGAATTCGCCGTACAGCGAAGGAATCGCATAGCCGACGGTGTCGGGGATGTTGATCGTGGTCGCGCCTTCGGCGATCACGGCCTCGACCACGCGGCACAGAAAATCGGGATCGGAACGGTAACCGTCTTCGGGCGAAAACTCGATGTCGTCGAGCAGGTTGCGCGCGAAGCGCACCGACCGCTTGGCCTGTTCATAGACTTCGTCGGGCGTCATGCGCAGCTTCTTTTCCATGTGCAACGCCGAGGTCGCGAGGAACAGATGCACGCGCTTGCGCGCGGCCGGCGCCACGGCGTCGGCAGCACGGCTGATGTCGCGATCATTGGCACGCGCCAGCGAACACACGGTCGAGTCCTTGATCGTCGATGCGATCGCGCGGATCGCTTCGTAATCGCCGTTGGAACTCGCGGCAAAACCGGCTTCGATCACATCCACCTTGAGCCGTTCGAGCTGCTTGGCGATGCGCAGCTTTTCTTCCTTGGTCATGGAAGCGCCCGGGCTTTGTTCGCCGTCGCGCAAGGTGGTATCGAAAATGATCAGGCGGTCAGCCATGGTGTTCTCCGTCGTGGGAATGAATAAGCCGTGGCCCGCCCTGCCGCGTCGTGCGTGGCGAGTCACTGCCGGATTGTGGGTGGGGTTTTATCTGCGCGTGACGCGCAGAAGCAGGAGGCCGAGCAGGAGTAGCCCGGTCTGCGAGAAGGAAATGGCGGTGTGAAAGCGAGAAGCCATGGGCAGCAATCTAGCCGATGCGTGTGAATCGTGCAAGCCGACCACGCCGGACATTGTTCAACGTCCGGCTGCGTCGTCGTCGAGTTGCTTGGCGCTCGGCCCGATCGTGGGCTCGGGTTCGGTCGAGATGATCGACACCGGCTTGCCTTTGATCAGGCGCCAGACGTAGAGCACATACCCGGCCAGGCCATACAGGCAGAACAGCCCGAACAACACCGTGGGCGGATCGACCGAGATCAAGGTGAACACCAAGACGATCGCGAACACGAAGATGAACGGGACCGACTTGCGCAGGTTGATGTCTTTGAAGCTGTAGAACGGCACGTTCGAGACCATGGTCATGCCCGCGTACACCGCGATCACCCAGGCGATCCAGCGCACATCGTTGCCCGCCACGTTGTAATCGTTCATGACCCAGACGAAGCCCGCCGCCAAAGCCGCGGCCGACGGCGATGGCAAGCCTTGGAAGAAGCGCTTGTCGACGATCGCGATGTTGGTGTTGAAGCGCGCCAGACGCAGCGCGGCACCGGCCACATAGATGAAAGCGGCGATCCAGCCGAGCTTGCCCATGCCCTTGAGCGCCCATTCGTACATCACGAGGGCCGGCGCAACGCCGAAGCTCACCATGTCGGACAAGGAGTCGTACTCGGCGCCGAATTCGCTTTGGGTGTTGGTCATGCGTGCGACGCGACCATCGAGCGAATCGAGCACCATCGCGACGAAGATGGCGACGCCGGCCTCGTAGAAGCGCTGGTTCATCGCCTGCACGATCGCGTAGAAGCCGCAGAACAGCGCGGCCGTCGTGAACAGATTGGGCAGGATGTAGATGCCGCGCCGACGCATGGTCATGCGCTGGCCCGCGGGTTCGCTCGGTTCACGCGGTGCGACGGACGCCGCACGCCCGCTCGGCGAGCCGCGCAGCTTGTTGCGACGATGAAACGCCATGATCGGTCTGGCCTCAGAGTTCCGCGAGGATGGTGGTGGTTGCGCTGACCTTGTCACCGATGGTCACGCGCGGCTTGGCATCGAGCGGCAGATACACATCGACGCGCGAACCGAACCGGATGAAACCGTAACGCTGGCCGCGCGTCAGCACTGCGCCCTCGCCCACGTAGCACAGAATGCGGCGCGCGATCAGGCCGGCGACCTGCACACACGAGATCGTCTTGCCGTCGGCGGTGCGGATGACGAGCGCGTTGCGTTCGTTCTCGGTCGAGGCTTTGTCGAGATCGGCATTGACGAACTTGCCCGGAAAATACTGCACGCGTTCGACGCTGCCATCGACCGGCGCGCGATTGCTGTGCACGTTGAACACATTCATGAAGACGCTGATCTTGAGCGCTTCGCGATCGGCGTAGGGGTCGTGCGCCTTGCCGACCACGACGATGCGGCCATCGGCGGGCGACAGCACGGCATTGGGCTGTTGCGGCACCGGCCGCGGCGGGTCGCGGAAGAACTGGACCACGAACACCAGAATGATCCAGAACGGCAACGCGCCCCAGATTCCGAAGGCGAGATGGGTCGCAATGACCGCGACCACGGCGATGGCGATGAAGGGCCAGCCTTCACGCGCGATGATGGGATGAGGATAGTTCATCCGCGCATTGTACTTGGGCGGCGCTTTGCCGGCCTGCGTGCGCGGTCAAGCCCAGGCGCCGCCCTCGAAAACTATCGCCGCACCCGCACGCGCGCGGTGAAGCTCACCGATTGCCGCGAATCGCCGGGCTCGAACTTGGGCTGGGCGACCGCGTCATCGAATTTGGCGCGCGCCATCATGGGCGCCGGCGCCATCTGAGCGCCGAGCGGACGATCGACCGAGGTCAGGTCGATTTCATCGATCTCGACATCCTTGTCGGCCTTGCCGAGCGCATGCGCCACACTGCTCATGCGCGCGCGCATGTCGGCGAACGCCATGTCGAACAATTGCGCATCGACCTTGCGCTGTGCCTCGCGCGACAGTCCGAAGGCCACGCCCGACACGCCGGCCACGCTTTGCACATCGGCCACCAATTTCTGGAGGTCGGCCAATTTGCGCGTGACGATCAGCACCTCCTGGCGCACCTGCCAGCCGGTCACCTTGTTGCTGCGCGGGCCGTACTCGGGGTTGGTGAAATAGCCAGTGCTGCGCACATCGGCCGTCGGATCGTCCTTCTTCACGCGCTCGATCGCGTCCGCCATCTTGCGATTGACCGCAGACGCGGCCATGGCGCGGTCGGCGTTCTGCTCCTCGACGAAGATCGACACCCGGGCTTCGTCGTTGTCGACATAGGTTTCGGCCTCGGCACGCAACAAGACGATGGTGCCGTCGGGACGGGATGTGCTGTCGATGCGCAAGGTGCTGGCCTCCGGTCGAGCGGGCACGGTGCCCGGCAATTGGGCGCCGGCGGTGCCGGCGATCGCGGCCAGCATTACACCGGCCGCCAGCGAGAGCGCGCGTGCCGCGCGGGATCGGGTCTTGAATCGAAGTTTCATTTGGTCGCCTCGTCGATTTGCTTGCGGGCCTCTTCGGCCGCCTGCAATTGCTGCCGTTCCACATCGGCCGCGCGTTGCTTGGGCTGCTCGATGTGCTCGATGATCGCCTGCCCCGCCGCCGAACGCTCGGCGGGTTTGTCCTCGGTCTTGCCGCAGGCGACGAGGATACAAACGCTGCACAACACGAAAAAGGGTTTGAGCATCGCCGTTCCAGAATGAAAAAAGGCCGCCGGAGTGTAGCGCCGGCGGCCTGTTTGCGCGCAACCCCGCGCGCGTGCTCAGTTCTTGGACTTGTCGACCAGCTTGTTGGCCTTGATCCAGGGCATCATCGCGCGCAGCTTTTCGCCGACGACTTCGATCTGATGCTCGGAGGTCAGACGGCGGCGCGACAACAGCGTCGGCGCACCGGCCTTGTTTTCCAGAATGAAGCTCTTGGCGTATTCGCCGGTCTGGATGTCCTTGAGCGCCTGACGCATCGCGTCCTTGGTCGCTTCCGTCACGACCTTCGGCCCGGTCACGTATTCGCCGTATTCGGCGTTGTTCGAGATCGAGTAATTCATGTTCGCGATGCCGCCTTCGTAGATCAGATCGACGATGAGCTTGAGCTCATGCAGGCATTCAAAGTAGGCCATTTCGGGCGCGTAACCGGCTTCGACCAGGGTCTCGAAGCCCGCCTTGATGAGTTCCACGGTGCCGCCGCACAGCACGGCTTGTTCGCCGAACAGATCGGTCTCGGTTTCTTCGCGGAAAGTGGTCTCGATGATGCCGGCCTTGCCGCCGCCGTTGGCCGCCGCGTACGACAACGCGATGTCGCGCGCCGCGCCGGACTTGTCTTGATAGACGGCGATCAGGTGCGGCACGCCGCCGCCCTGGGTGTAGGTGTTGCGCACGGTATGGCCCGGCGCCTTGGGCGCGACCATCCAGACATCGATGTCGGCGCGCGGCTGGACTTGGCCGTAATGCACGTTGAAGCCGTGCGCGAAGGCGAGCGATGCGCCGGCCTTGATGTTGGGCTCGACATCGTTCTTGTAGACCGAAGCGATCTGCTCGTCGGGCAACAGGATCATCACGACATCGGCGTTCTTCACCGCATCGGCGATCTCGGCGACCTTGAGACCGGCCTTCTCGGCCTTGGCCCAGGACGCGCCGCCACGGCGCAGGCCGACGGTGATCTTGCAGCCGGAATCATTGAGATTGAGCGCGTGCGCATGGCCTTGTGAGCCGTAGCCGACGATGGTGACGTTCTTGCCCTTGATGAGCGAGAGATCGGCGTCCTTGTCGTAATAGACCTTCATGGTTGTCCTCGTGAGGTTCGAATCGATTCAAAAAACGGGTTGGGTTTTCCGCTTGATCCGGGCGTGCCCGGCGGGTTCACAAACAACGCCGGTCAAGCGAAAAGCCGGCTTGCATGCAATGAGGGTCGGCTACACCTTGAGGATGCGCTCACCGCGACCGATGCCCGAACTGCCGGTACGCACGGTCTCGAGAATCGCGGTGCGGTCGAGCGCGTCGAGGAAAGCGTCGAGCTTGTCCTTGGCGCCGGTCAATTCGATGGTGTAGCTCTTGTCGGTCACATCGATGACGCGGCCACGGAAGATGTCGGCGGTGCGCTTGATCTCTTCGCGTTCCTTGCCCACGGCGCGGACCTTGATGAGCATGAGTTCGCGTTCGATGTGGGCGCCGTCGGTCAGATCGACCACCTTGACCACTTCGATGAGCCGGTTCAGGTGCTTGGTGATCTGCTCGATGATGTCGTCGTTGCCCGCGGTGACGATGGTCATGCGCGACAGCGTCGCGTCTTCGGTCGGTGCAACGGTCAGCGATTCGATGTTGTAGCCCCGCGCCGAAAACAGCCCCACGACGCGCGAAAGCGCGCCGGCCTCGTTCTCGAGCAGGACGGAAACAATGTGACGCATGGTGTCCTCGTTTTGGTTATCGTGCGCCGCGTTCGTGGCGCGGCGCCTGGATGGCGCTGGCGGGCGGCAACCCGCCAGCGCACTGAGGCGTATCGATCAGAGTTCTTCGGCGCCCAGCAGCATTTCGGTCAGCCCCTTGCCGGCCTTGACCATCGGCCAGACGTTCTCGGTCTGGTCGGTGATGAAGTCCATGAACACGAGGCGGTCCTTGTACTTGCCGAAGGCATCGCGCAACGCAGGCTCGACATCGGCCGGCTTGTCGATGCGCAGGCCGATGTGGCCGTAGCTTTCGACGAGCTTCACGAAGTCGGGCAGCGCATCCATGTAGGACTCGGAATAGCGCGAACCGTAATCGAGCTGCTGCCATTGCCGCACCATCCCGAGGTAGCGGTTGTTCAGCAGGACGACCTTGGGCGTGAGCCGGTATTGCTTGCAGGTCGACAGCTCCTGGATGTTCATCTGGATGCTGCCTTCGCCGGTGATGCAGGCGACCTGCGCCCCCGGATTGGCCATCTGCACGCCCATCGCGTACGGCAGGCCGACGCCCATCGTGCCGAGGCCACCCGAATTGATCCAGCGGCGCGGCTTGTCGAACTTGTAGTACTGCGCGGCCCACATCTGGTGCTGGCCCACGTCCGAGGTGATGAAGGCGTCGCCGTTGGTCACCTTCCAGAGCGTCTCGACCACGTATTGCGGCTTGATGACCTCGTCGCTCTTCTTGTAGGCCAGGCATTCGACCTTGCGCCATTCATTGATCTGCGCGTGCCAGTCCTTGAGTTTGGCGTTGGGCTTTTGCCCCGCCTTCAAGGCTTCTTCGACCAGCGCGATCATGTCTTGCAGCACGTCGTACAGATTGCCGACGATGGGCACATCGACCTTGACGCGCTTGGAGATCGAGCTCGGGTCGATGTCGATATGGACGATCTTGCGTTCGATCAGGCTGAAATGCTTGGGGTTGCCGATCACACGGTCATCGAAGCGCGCGCCGACGGCCAGCAACACATCGCTGTGCTGCATGGCCATGTTGGCTTCGTAAGTGCCGTGCATGCCGGGCATGCCCACGTATTTCGGATCGGTGGCCTTGTAGCCGCCCAGCCCCATCAGGGTGTTGGTGCACGGCGCGCCGAGCAGATCGACGAGCTTTTGCAGCAAGGGCGCGGCATTGGCGAGGATGACCCCGCCGCCGGTGTAGATCATCGGACGTTCGGCGCTCATGAGCAGCGCGACCGCCTTCTTGATCTGGCCCAGATGCCCCTTGCCGACCGGGTTGTACGAGCGCATCTCGACGCGCTCGGGGTACTCGAACCGGCATTTGGCGACCGTCACGTCCTTGGGGATATCGACCAGCACCGGTCCCGGGCGGCCTGTTTTGGCCACATGGAAGGCACGGCGCAGCGTCGGCGCGAGATCGCGCACATCCTTGACGAGGAAGTTGTGCTTGACGCAAGGCCGGGTGATGCCGACCGAGTCGCATTCCTGGAAAGCATCCTGGCCGATGGCGTGCGTAGGCACCTGACCCGAGATGATCACCATCGGGATCGAGTCCATGTAGGCCGTCGCAATGCCGGTCACGGCATTGGTGACGCCCGGCCCCGAGGTCACGATGCAGACGCCGACCTTGTTGCTGGAACGGGAATAGGCATCGGCAGCGTGCACGGCAGCCTGCTCGTGACGCACCAGAATGTGCTGGAACTTGTCCTGCTTGAAAATTTCGTCGTAGATGTAGAGCACCGAGCCCCCGGGATACCCGAAGACATGCTCAACAGCTTCTTCATGCAAGCACCGGATGACGATCTCGGCGCCATTGAGTTCCTTGGTGGACGGCTTAAGCACGTCCGGGCGGAACGCGTCCATGTTGGAGTCCTTTCAAAGTGCACGGCACGGATTTGATTGGGCTGCCTGTCCCGGTCTCGTGAACACGGGTTCGGCGACGCGTCTTTGAGTGGCTTCAAATACTGAGGACCGCTGAAAGACAGCTCTCACGCCAGGTGCGTTTTCCTTGGCGCAAGCCGCGCATCCTAATGCGATGCACCAAGTCGGTCAAACCGGCACGGTCGTCACAACGGTTTTGGTGCCACTGTCTGCTAGACTCCCGCGCCACGTCCGACACGTTGCCGGTGGTTCGTGACAAACCGTGCCCGGAGCTTGGCCGCACCATGGCCACCCAGCGAGAACTTTCCGACTTCCTCGAGAGCATCGAACGCCGCGCGTTCAAACGAGCCGTCTACGCGGTTCGCGACGACGACGCGGCCATGGACATCGTGCAAGACGCGATGATCAAGCTCGCCGAGCATTACGGTGACAAGCCCGCGGCCGAGCTGCCCCTGCTGTTTCAGCGCATTCTCCAGAACACGATCCACGATCATTTCCGGCGCCAGAAGATCCGTTCGGCCTGGACCACCGTGTTTTCGGCCTTCAGTTCCGACAACGACGAAGGCGACGAGATCGACATTCTGGAAACTTTGGAGGCCGATTACGGGTCAATCGAGGCAGAAAGTGCCGCGGACAAGGTCGCACGGGAACAAACCTTGCGTCAGATCGAAGAAGAGTTGACGAAATTGCCCGCGCGTCAACGAGAAGCATTCCTGTTGCGTTACTGGGAGGACATGGATGTCGCCGAGACAGCCGCGTTGATGGGCTGTTCGGAAGGGAGTGTCAAAACTCATTGCTTCCGGGCCGTGCACGCGCTGGCCCAGGCACTCAAAGCAAAAGGAATTCGTCTATGAACCCGCAAATTTCGCGTCATGAACACGCGGCCGACCTGTTCGGCTACCGCGTGCGCCAAGTGCTGAACGCCGGCACCGACGACGTTTCGGAACGCACCGCACAGCGTCTGTCCGCTGCGCGCGCGCGCGCGGTCGGACGAATGAAAGCCGAGCGCAGCCCGGTACGCGTGCCGGTGCTCGCCATGGCGCTGCCGCGCGGCGGCTCCTTTTTCGATCGTCGTTTCCCGGGTTTCGCCTTCGCGCTGGCCACGGTCGCGCTGGTCGTCGGGCTGGTCGGCATGAACGAATGGCAGGAGCAGGTGCAGATCGACGAACTGGCCGAGATCGATACCGCGATTTTGGCCGACGAAGTGCCCTTTACCGCGCATCTCGACCCCAATTACAAGACCTTGCTCGTTCGTGCCGAATAAGTCGCCCCTGCTCCGCAAAATCGCCGCGCCCTTTCTTGGCGCGGCGATTTTGTTTGCTTGCAGCCTGTGGCTGGCCGGCGCGCAAGCGCAGACGCCCGTGCGCCCGACCTGGCGTGACCTGACGCCCGCGCAACAAACCGCCCTGGCCCCGATGCAAGGCGAATGGGACACGCTCGACACCGTGCGCAAGCGCAAATGGATCGAGTTTGCCGCCAAATACGAGCGGATGAAGCCAGAAGAGCAAGCTCGCGTGCAAGAACGCATGCGCGGCTGGGCCTTGCTGTCGCCCGAAGCGCGGCAGAAAGCGCGCGACAATTACAAGCAGACCCGCAATGTGCCGCCCGAGCAGCGCCAGCACGCCTGGGAGGTCTACCAGAACCTCACGCCGGAAGAACGCCAGCGCCTGGAAGAAGAAACCCGGCAGCGGCGCGCCAAAGCAGCGAACAAGGCGAATTCGCCCAAGGCCATCACCAAGCCCGCCAAACCTGCCGTCAAGGCTGCCCCAGCCGCCAAGACGGGTTCCTGATCATGGCCAAGCCCACTTCCACGGCGCCCGCCGAACGCGTCGCCGACCCGGCCCCCGTGCCTCGCGCCCCGGGATTGGGCCGGCGCCTGTTGTGCGCGGCTTACGAGTTCTGCTTGTTGTTCGGCGTCACCTTCATCACCAACTACCTGCTGTTGTCGCTGGCGCAATGGCGCTGGCCGCTCGATCCGCTGCGTTTGTCCATCCTGCAGGCCTACACGCTGTGCGTGATCGGAGCGTATTTCATCTATTTCTGGAGCCGTGGCGGCCAGACGCTCGCCATGAAGACCTGGCGCATCCGCCTGGTCGGCCCTGGCGGCGCGCGCGCCACGCTGCCGCAATGCTGCTTGCGCTATGCCATGCTCTGGTGGGGGCTGCTTCCGGGCAGCATCGTCTTCGCCGGCACGCGCAACAGCCTGATCGCCGCCGCCGTCTTCCTGGGCTGCACGGCGTTTTCCTGGATCTGGATGTGGTTCGATCGGGATCGGCAGTTCTTCCACGATTACATCCTCGGCACCCGCCTGATCCAGGCCTGAACATGCCACGCCCGGCCTGACACGCATCAGGAGCCGCATGTCCGTCACCGCACTCCTCCAGCTGCTCATGATCGGCGAATGGGCGCTGAACCTCGCGCTCGGCGCGCTGATCGCGCATGCACTGGGCCTGGCGCCCGGGTGGGCGCTGGCGATCGCGGTGTCGTTCTGGGCCGCGGCGCGCCTGCTCACCATCGGCAACGCCTTTCGTCTCGCCTTGAAATGGGGCGACCCGATTCCCTCGGCGCTGCGCATCACCCGAGCGCAATTGCTGGCTTGCTTCGCCCGCGAATTCCTTGCGGTGGCGCGCAGTTTTTCCTTCCTGCAGCCGCTCGCCCCCTTGTGGGCGCGGTGGGCGTTTGCCGAGCCGCGGCGCGGTTCGCGGCCGGTCGTGCTCCTCGTGCATGGCGCGATGTGCAATGCCTCGGTCTGGTATTCGATGCGCCGTGCGCTCGATCAGGCCGGGTTCGATACCGAGGTGGTCAATCTGCCCTCGCCGCGCCAGCCGATCGCAATCGGCGTCCCCGTACTGGCCGACCGGATCGAAGCCATCTGCAAACTGCGCGGCATCGAGCGCATACCGGTGGTGGCGCACAGCATGGGCGGCCTGGTGGTGCGCGCCTATATCGCCGCGCAAGGCGACGCCTGGCTCGAACAAGTGATCACCATCGCCACGCCGCATGCGGGCACGCTGTTCGCCAATCTGGGTACCTGGCGCGCATTTCAGGAGATGCGCCCGGGCAGCAACTTCCTGAAGGCGCTCGCCGCCAAGGAAGGCCCCAAGCGGCATGTGGACATGACGTGCCTCTACAGCCATCACGACAACATCGTCGCGCCGCCCAGCAATGCCACGCTGCCGGGCGCAAAGAGCATTGCGTATTCGGGCATCGGCCATGTGAGCTTGATCCGCGATTCCCGTGTTCAGCGACAGGTCATCGTCGAGTTGCGTCGTCCGCGAGTGACGAACTGGACCACTTCTTAAGAAAGCCCTCACGCGAACGTGGGACAGCGCCTTAAGTCGGCGTTTTGCTGCCTGCTTTTCGAGCGATTGATCGCAGCCAGTCCCGGGATGATGAGGCCTCCAAATCCGTGCCTTGGGAGGCTGTCATGCAGGCCGTCTTGCGTTCGATCTCGATGCGCTTCGTGATCACCGGCGTGCTCACCACATTCGCGGTGCTGCTTGTCGCAGCCGTGTTGATGAACGCACGGATCGCGCCACAACTGCGCGAAGAAGGACGTGCGCAACTGATCTCGCAAGTCGAGACCATCGTCAACGCACTCGCGTCGATGGAGCATGGCATGCGCAGCAATGCCGAGCGCACCTACGATCAATTCGCCAAGACCTTCAACCAGCCGTTCAGTCTGTCGGACAAAACCGAAGAGTTCGGCGGCAAGGCCGTGCCGCTGCTCTACAACGGCAAGGAAAAGCTCAATCAGAATCTGGCCCGCGTCGATGCCTACTCGGACGTCACCGGCAATGCGGCCACCATCTTCGTGCGGGTCGGCGACGACTTCATGCGCGTGGCGACCTCGCTCAAGAAACAAGACGGCTCGCGCGCCATGGGCACCATGCTCGGCACCAAGCATCCGGCCTATGCGGCCCTGATGCGCGGCGAGCGCTATGTGGGCAACGCGCAGTTGTTCGGACGCCGCTACATGACGACCTATCAGCCGATCAAGGACGCGGGCGGAAAGATCATCGGCCTGTTGTTCATCGGCGTGGACATTTCCGATCTGGTCGGATCGTTCGAGAAGATGCTGGGGAGCGTGAAGATCGGCAGCACCGGCTTCCTGTACGCGATCGATGCCGCCGCAGGCGAAAACCAGGGCCGACTGACCCTGCACCCGACGGCGCAAGGCAAGACGCTCGCCGAACTGACCGGACAAGCGGAATTCACCAAGACCTTGCTCGCCAACCCGAGCGGCTTCAGCTTCGAAGCGCCGGCAACGCGCGCGCAGGATCTGGGCGACGAGCATGTGGTCGCCTATGCGCATCTGCCGGTCGTCAACTGGGTGCTCGTCGCTGAATCGCCGGACGAGGAGTTCTACGGCGTCGGACGTGCGGTCATGATCGGTGTCGGACTCATCGCTTTGATCGCCGCGATCGCGCTGGCGATCGCGCTCTGGCTGCTCGGGCGGCGCTTGATTGCGCGGCCGATCGCCGAATTGAGCGGCATCATCGTGCGTCTGCACCGCGGTGAATTCGGCCGCCCGGTCGAGGTGACCCGCAAGGACGAGATCGGCGAATTGATGCAAGACTTGAGCGACTTGCGCGACCAGATGCATGCGTCATTGTCGAAGGTGCGCGCGGCCAGCGACCGCATCGCCCAAACCACCGATGAAATCGCGGCCGGCAATACCGATCTGTCGGCGCGCACGGAACAACAGGCCTCCAGCCTCGAACAGACCGCCGCGTCGATGGAACAGATGACGTCCACCGTGCGACAAAACGCCGACCATGCGAGCAGCGCGTCGAAACTCGCCGCCCACGCGTCGACGGTTGCGCGCGATGCCGGGCAATTGGTCGGCCGGATCGTCGATTCGATGCACAACATGAGCGAATCCGCCGGTCAGATCCGGCAAATCATCGGCGTGATCGATGGCATCGCCTTCCAGACCAACATCCTGGCCCTGAACGCCGCAGTGGAAGCCGCGCGCGCCGGCGAACAAGGGCGTGGCTTCGCGGTCGTGGCCTCGGAAGTGCGCATGCTCGCGCAACGCAGCGCG
This sequence comes from uncultured Derxia sp., assembly GCA_963977835.1. GTDB lineage: Bacteria > Pseudomonadota > Gammaproteobacteria > Burkholderiales > Burkholderiaceae_E > CAXBRX01. Next base: position 494 of record CAXBRX010000054.1, on the reverse strand, counting down.
GACGCGGCCAAGGAAATCCGCACCCTGATCGGCGCCACCGTCGAACAAGTCGATCACGGGCGCGACCTTGTTGCGCAATCTGGGCAGACGATGGATGCGGTGGTCGAGTCGGTGCGCAATGTCACCACGCTCATCGACGAGATTTCGACCGCGTCGCAGGAACAATCCTCGGGCATCACGCAGATCGACAGCGCGGTCAGCCATCTGGACACGGTGACGCAACAGAATGCCGCCTTGGTCGAGCAGGCCACGGCCAACTCGCAGACCTTGCGCGACGAGGCGCGTGCGCTCTCAAAAATCGTCGAGCAATTCAAGCTCGACGACACCCGCAGCGGCCGACCGGCTTAACCTGCGACGCGCGCCAGGCTCGCGAGCAGCACTTCCTGCCCGGCGCGACGCGTCGCGCCGCGGCCTTGCAGGCGGGTATAACGGCCTTCGGCGTCCATGGTCCAGGCCAGGGTGTTGTCGGCCAGATGCGCCTTGAAGCCTTCGTC
>CAXBRX010000053.1:0-12870 GCA_963977835.1 uncultured Derxia sp. | reverse complement strand
TGCGGGGACCGCATGAACGGCACCTATCGTGTCGAAGACGGCATCGTCGTGCGCACGGAGTTGGGCAACGGCGTGCAGGTCTACTTCGAGGGGGCCACGCACGAGCCGTTCGCGTGGGTTGAATGCCCCCGTGCGCTTGCGAAGGTGGGGGCACGGGTGGCTACGCTGTCCATCCCGCTGCGCGCCTTCGCGAAGATCGATGATGCGGTGGTGGTCGAAGCCGCAGACTAGTCCACCGTTTCCACATTACCACAACACACACAAGGAGCCTTTGATTATGGGTTTGGATATGTATCTCCACAAGCGTACGTATGTCAAGAATTGGGACCACATGGGACCCGAGGATCGGCATACGATCACCGTCGCGGGACCGAGTGCGGCGAGCATTCAGCCTGAGCGCATCTCGTCCATCGAGGAACGGGTGGGGTATTGGCGCAAGGCCAACGCGATTCACCAGTGGTTCGTCACGCACTGTCAGGGTGGCACCGATGACTGCCGTGACGCGTATGTGTCGCGCACGGATCTGACCGCGCTGCTGGAGACGTGCAAGAGGGTGCTGGCGGACCCGACGACGGCCGCGGAGTTGCTCCCGCCGCAGAGTGGGTTCTTCTTCGGGAGCACGGACATCGACGAGTACTACTGGCAGGACGTGCGCGACACGGTGGCCCTGCTGGAGTCCCTGCTGGCGGAAGACACCCGGCACGCCGATTTCTACTATCGGTCGAGTTGGTAGGAGGGCGCGTCGGCCTTAGTGGACCACCGTGGCAAACACGACGAGATCATCGGGGAGTCCCCATGATAAATCTTTTCCAAAGTCCTGCGCGACCCCTACGTCCGTCACATGGATGCGCGTGTTCTTCGGCAACAGCACTTCGGCTTCGTGTGGGTTCCCGCTGAGTTGCGGGGTCAATGGAATCGCGTGGGCGCCTTTCGGCACCGTGAGCACCAACAACGCGCCTCTATGAAACCCTATCGCGACTTGCCGACTAGTCGAGGTGGACGTATAGCCCTCAAGCGTATAGGTTTTGCCGAGTATCCGTTCGGGTGTGGGGTCGCTCGCGAGCCGACTGGCGCTCATGCCGCGATAGACGGTCAGGGCGGTGGGGATCGCAAACTTGGTAAAGATCCGGTCAAGGACCGTGGCCGCGCCGCGCATCATATTGAGATGCGCCGCCGCGGTTTTCGCATGAGAGTCCCATCCCAGATTATCCAGATCGGTTGGTGTCAGGTGCGTGTTCCGCAGAAAGGTGTTGATGTCCCCATACGCCGCCTTGCTGTAGGATCGAAGCAACCCACGTTCGGACGGACTCAAGGCCCGTGCGCGTGGTTCTGCCCATGAGAGCACACTGGATGGCAGGGTGTCTTCACAGAGGGACAGATACGCTTTGAAGGAGGGGATCGGCATACGGGTATTTAGCGAAGGGAGTCCCAGAGGATTCGACCTGAGCCGCGGGACGGCGGTCCGCGGCGTTACGCGGGCCCCGTCAGCGTAAATTTTCGCTCGTGCCCGTTCGGGATGTCGGTCCCTGTCCAGCCCGCAGGCAGATAGCGATGGACTTGACGCACGAACGTCTGGTAGAGCTTGATCCGACTCGGTTCATGGGCGGAGAAGGATATCTGCGTCGGTTTCTGCGCCGCGATGAACTGTCGGAGCACGAGCACCACTGTGGCTAACACGCGCAGCGCATCCCCCGCGCCGGTGACACCATACATGGCCTCGTGACCGAGTTTTATATTGCGGGCCTTGAGGATGTCACTCGTCGTCGCACCCGGTTGTTCCAGACTGAATTCCATCTGCCAGTCGTCGTACTTCTCCCCCCGTTCAAACGAGATGTTGTAGCGGTCGCCGGCGTCCGTGGTAAAGGTGGAGACGATCTCGTCGTACGTGCGCACTATCTTGCGGACGGCATAGGGGTGGTCCGCGAGTTCGGTGAGATACGCTTTGAAGGAGGGAATGGGCATACGGGTATTTAGCAGAGAGAGGGAGTCCCAGACGTGTGAAACGTGTGGCCGCGTCAAGCGGAGTCCCAGAGGATTCGGCATGGGTCATATTCGGCAGGAGTCCCACGGGTTTCCGAATGCGGATCACCCGCCCGGGAGTCCCAGAGAATCCGCGATGCGTTTATATACCCCCCCCCTCTCCCAATCCGCAAAAACCTGAGCGTTTTCGCATGTCCTCCCCGTAAGTTGTTGAGCCATCATAGGTTATAAACTATTTTTTTTCACCCGTAAGTCCTGTGCCATCACACACTTACGGGGACGACCAACGCCACTCCGATTTGACATCAGGTGCCGTGTTGGACTATACTTTACTCATGATTACTGACCGTGCTGTTCTGCTTGCCGTCCGCCGTGCCCCTGTTGGGCATACTTCTGTCGAGTCCTTCATCGCTGCGCATGGGGTCACCCGTGTGCGCCCCTCACTCCGTGGTCTGCGTCGTGCGTCGGTCGTGCGTGTCCGTCCGACCCGTGTCGTGCGTTCGCGCGGCTAGTGCTATCAGTCATCAACCCGTTCACTCACTCACTCGGAGCATTCACTCACTATGCCACAGTCTGATCTCTACCGTTCAATCGTTGACCTTGCCCAGAAGTCGCAGGGCGTGTTGCGCGTCGATAACCCTGAGATTCCCGCGATTCTGACCGCGGCCCTCGGTGTCGCTCCGCGTGACACCTATCTGGGTGAGGTGATCTCGCGTCTCCGCAATCGCCCGTGCCCCGGCGTGGGTCGCGTCCTGAACATTCGCCCGATCAAGCAGGGTCGTGCGACGGTCGCGTATGAGTTCGTTGATCTGCGTCCCGAGGATGCCGCACCGCTGTCGGTGCCGGGCGTTCGCGTGATCCTCAAGCCGCGTGCGCCCAAGCCCGTCGCAGTCGTCAGTGCGGAGCCGGTGTCGGCACCCGCGCCTGTCCCTGTCTCGGATCTCGTGACCGCGAACGAGTCGGCCTCGCTCTCGTTTGCCGTGTCGAAGTCGTCCAGTGCGTCGGACTACTCGCAGAAGATCGCGAGCCTTGCGAGCGAAGCCTCGCTGCTCGCGCGTGTGCCTGCGGTGTCGAAGGCGTTCGTCCCGTTCGGCGACTTCGAGGTCGTCGACCGTATCGTCGGCACTCGTCACGCGACGGACGTGTTCACCACGTTCATCACGGGTCATTCCGGCAACGGGAAGACCTTCCAGATCGAGCAGGCGTGCGCGAAGCACCAGCGCGAGTATATCCGCGTCAACATTACCGCTGAGACCGACGAGGATGACCTCATCGGTGGCTTCCGTCTCAAGGACGGCGAAACCGTCTTCGAGCTTGGCCCGGTCGTGATCGCGATGCTGCGTGGGGCCGTGCTGCTCCTCGATGAGGTCGACCTCGCCGGTCCGAAGGTCATGTGTCTTCAGCCCGTGCTGGAAGGCAACGCCCTGACGATCAAGAAGCTCGGCATCACGATCAAGCCCGCGCCCGGGTTCACCGTGTTTGCCACCGCGAACACGAAGGGTCGTGGGTCGGACGATGGCAAGTACATCGGCACGAACCTGCTCAACGAAGCCTTCCTCGAACGCTTCAGCATCACCATCGAGCAGCAGTATCCCTCGGTGGCCATCGAGAAGAAGATTCTCGCGAAGACGTTCCAGACGCTCGGTGCGGTCACGGTGACGCCCGAAGCGGAGACGTTCTTCGAGACCCTCGCGAAGTGGGCCGATGCGATTCGGCAGACGTTCAACGAGGATGGCATCGAGGATGTCATTTCGACCCGTCGTCTCGTGCATATCGTCAAGACGTATCGGATCTTCGGTGACGAGGACCGCGCGATTGCGCTGTGCTTGAACCGCTTCGATACCAGCGTGAAGGCGAAGTTCCTCGACTTCTACGCGAAGCTCAAGCCGCAGCCGGTGGTGGAGCCGGTGGATGCGCCGGTGGCGCCGTCGGATGACATTCCCTTCTAATTGACAGGAGACATATGACCGCTGACTCACTCAAGGTGCTCGAATTGATTACCAGCAAGATCGTCGAACTGGCCTACGTTGGACTGTTCGCCTACGTCGCACGGCTCGGGTCCGACTTCCTGAAGTACCGGCTGGACGTGCTCGGCAAGGATGCGCGGATCTTCATCCCTCGGGACCCGCCGCCACCAACGCGGGACGAGGCGGACGGCGACGACACCGCTGCGGGGCATGGGGTGTTCCGCTAACTCGTTGACCATCAAGGACTTACGGGAATCGTCTGCGGTTTTCCTAAGAAAATCGTAGAAAAAAATATCCCGTAAGTCCTGCCGAATCACGCACTTACAGACACCCTCGGTTTGACAGGTTTGCCGCTTTTGGACTATACTCTAGGTATGAATTCGACTTCTGCTTCGTGGCAGCGCCACCTCGACGAGACCAAGCGTGGGCTTGCGCGTCTCCTCGCGCGTGAGAACCTGACCGTCCGTCACGCGAACGTGCCGACGGCCAACTTCGACCTTCAGTCGCGGACGCTGACCCTTCCGCTCTGGAAGAACATCACCGTCGACCAGTATGACCTCCTCATCGGTCACGAGGTCGGACACGCGCTGTATTCCGACGACATCGAGGCCGTCAAGACCTCGCATCAGTTTCCCGGTCTCCATACCTATATCAACGTCCTCGAAGACGTGCGCATCGAGCGCCGTGTGCAGGAAGAGTTCCCCGGTCTGCGTGGATCGTTCACGCGTGGCTATCGGGACTTCTTCAACCACGGTCCGATCTTCCAGCTTGAGCAGCCCATCGAGAAGTATGACTTCATCGACCGGATCAACATTCATTACAAGATCGGTGCGCATGTGAGCGTGCCGTTCAGCGATGCCGAGCGTCTCGTGCTGGCGCGGATCGACAAGTGCCGCACCATGCAGGAAGTCGTCGCCCTCGCGCGTGAACTGTGGAACGGGCAGAAGAAGCAGAACGAAGAGCAGAAGCAGCAGGAGTCGCCCGCGCAGTCGTCGCAGTCGGGTGAGGAACAGCCGTCCGCTGATGCGTCGGATGCGTCGGAGTCTGACGAGTCGGATGCTGACGAGTCGGAGTCGGAGAGCCCCTCGGATGCCTCGGAGGCGGACGGTGAGCCGTCGTCAGAGCAGGACGCGCCGCAGGGTGACGTAGCGGGTGACCCCACGCCGTCGGACACCGACCCGGTCGCGGAAGCGCGCGCCATCGTCAACGAGCTGAAAAAATACGATGCCGCGCTTTACGACAAACCGCGCTGGCTGGTTCTGAACAAGGTCGACCTGCTGCCCGGCGACGAAGCAGCGGAACGCGCGCGCAAATTCATCGCCGATTTCGGCTGGCACGACAAAAGCTTTATCATTTCGGCGATCGACGGCAAGGGCTGCCGCGAACTGACCTATGCCATCATGGATCATTTGCAGCACACTGCCGGATCCGCTGAAGATGCGCAGGAAGAAGCCTGATCCCGGAACTCCGAAATGTCCTCTGAACTTTCACAAGCGAAGCGCCTCGTCGTAAAAGTCGGCAGCAGCCTCGTGACCAACGGCGGACAGGGGCTCGACCACGGCGCGCTGACGCGCTGGGTGCTGCAGATCGCCGCGCTGCGCAAACACGGCCGCGAGGTGATACTGGTTTCCAGCGGCGCGATCGCCGAAGGCATGCAGCGCCTCGGCTGGAAAAAGCGGCCGAGTGCGGTGCACGAGCTGCAGGCAGCCGCGGCCGTCGGCCAAATGGGCCTGATCGAGGCCTACGAATCGCGTTTTCGCCAGCACGGATTGCTGACGTCGCAGGTTCTGCTCACCCACGAAGACCTCGCCGATCGCAAACGCTACCTCAACGCGCGCTCGACCCTGCGCACACTGCTCGAACTCGGTGTAGTGCCGATCATCAATGAAAACGATACCGTGGCCACGGACGAAATCCGCTTCGGCGACAACGACACGCTCGGCGCGCTGGTCACCAATCTGGTCGAGGCCGATGCACTGGTCATACTGACCGACCAGAGCGGCCTCTATTCAGCCGACCCGCGCAAATCGCCGGATGCGACCGCGCGCGCAAGTTCGACCGCAGCCGAAACCGGACGCGTAATCGACCTAGTGATCAGTGCTGCAGCGACGAGGCTCGCGGCAACTGCAATGACCGCGAGGATGATCAAAGTCCAGTTTGCGCTCCGATAGGACGCGTCTGAGGCCTTGCTCATGTTGCTGGCCAATGTCTCGTTGTATTGCCACCAGACTTCGGCCGCATCGAGTGCGGCTTGGAACACCTGGCGCGACTCGCCAAACAACAGTGCCTGTGCGGCCTCAGCCTGTTTGGGATCGCTCTCGATCTTCCGCGAGAGTTCTAACAAACGATCTTGGACGGCAAAGTACTTATCTGCAGCGACCTTAACCGCTTCGTAGTTCTTGCGATCGGAATCGTCCGACACCATTGTGGCGTAGTCCGACAACCCTTTACGCGCAACCTCGCGCGCCTTCGCGATACGCGCTTCCATGTCCTGCTTTTCGGCGTGCGCGTTGAGCATGATGTGTTGCGATTCGAAGCGTCGAGTGTCTTCCATCGCCATCGCGACGCGATGCACGATCTTCACCGACGGCAACGTGTTTTCGTCGTAATAGTCCGCGTCGGCCTTGAGATGCGTGAACTCGACCAGAGCCAAGGCCGTCACGCCGATCAACAGCAGCAATACCAGAGCAAACCCCGCCATCAGCCGCATACCAATGCGGGCATCTTTTAACCAATTCATGTCCCCACCCCACTTTTCCAGATCATTTCAGATCATGGTTGGTTGCACGACCAGTCAATTGATAAATTAGCGCTAAGAATTCCACCTACTCTTTTTTCATTTGCCGTGCAGAAATTTCACATTGCGTGAAAGCTTGCTGCGCAACAGCGAGCGCAAAGCGGTGCGTTATGCTGTGTAGCGTCTGTTTCAGTGCCCTCCCGATATCTCCCCTCCATGTCCCCCCATCTGCTCGCCCTCGGCGCCATTGCGCTTTGGGCCACCCTGGCCAGCCTCGGCGTCGCGCTGACCCACGTTCCGCCCTTTTTGCTTACCGGTCTGGCGCTGCTCGTCGGCAGCCTGCCGGCCTGGCCGCGCTGGCGCGAATGGCGCGTTTCGCCCGCAGTGCTCGCGCTCGGGGTCTATGGCCTGTTCGGCTTTCATTTCCTGTTGTTCATGGCGCTGCGGCTCGCGCCGCCGGTGGAAGCCAATCTGGTCAATTATTTGTGGCCCTTGTTCATCGTGGTGCTCGCACCGGTCATCGTGCCTGGCATGCGGTTGCGCACCCGCCATGTGCTCGCGGCGGCCGCTGGGTTTGCCGGCGCGGGTCTGGCCATCCTGGGCGCGGCCGCGGCCGGGCCGCAATCCGTCGCGGGTCCGCATCCGGCCCTTGACCATGCCTGGCTCGGCTATGCGCTGGCGCTCGGCTCGGCCTTGATCTGGTCGACGTATTCATTGGCCACGCGCCGCCTGAGCGCGGTGGGCACCCACTTTCCAACTGCCGCGATCGGGGCGTTCTGTGTCGTGTCGGGCGTGTTGTCGCTGGCCTGCCATGCGGCGTTCGAGCCGCGCACGGCGCTGACCTTGCAGGATTTCGGCCTGATCGCGGTGCTGGGCCTGGGCCCTTTGGGCGCCGCTTTCTATTTATGGGACGCGGCCCTCAAACGCGGCGACCCGCGCACCCTGGGCGTGCTCGGCTATGCGACCCCGGTCGCCTCGACCATCGTGCTCATGCTCGTCACCGGGCGCGATTTCACCTGGGAAATCGGCGCCGCCATCGTCCTGATTCTGGGCGCGGCGGTGGTCGCCATGCGCGAGCGCTGAACCGCGCCGCAATCTTTTTTGCGCGGGTTTAACCCTTTTTCGACCCGCGCCGCGTTCAAGCCCTTGGAAGTCCGATGCGGCGCCGGATGGCCGGCCGCCGCCCCCTGTTCACAAGGAATCTACGCATGAAAACAATAGCGCCCACCTTGTTCGCCTTGAGCGCCGCGCTGCCCATGGCGGCGCTGGCCCAGACGCCGCGCCCTGAACTCGTCGCGCCGCGCATCGTCGTGCAGAACGCGCGCACCCCGGTGCAATTGGCCCGGGTCGCGGTCGACACCCGCATCGTCGGCAGCCTCGCCACCTCGCGCATCGAACTCGTTTTGCGCAACCCGAACGACCGCGTGCTCGAAGGCGCGCTCGAATTCCCGCTGCGCGACGGCCAGACCGTCAGCGGTTTCGCGCTCGACATCCAGGGCCAATTGATGCCCGCAGTCCCGGTCGCCAAAGACAAAGGCCAGCAGGTCTTCGAAGAGATCACACGCCGCAACGCCGATCCGGCCTTGCTCGAACAGACCGCCGGCAACAATTTCCGCCTGCGCGTGTATCCGCTGCCCGCCCATGGCGAACGTCGCGTCGTGCTGCAAGTCAGCGAAGCCTTGCATGCCGACAGAGGGCAAAGGTTGCAATACCTGATGCCCATCGATTTCGGCCAGCGCATCGGGCAATTCCGCGCCGATCTGACGATCGACGGTGTGCGCGATGTGCAGACCGGCGGCGTGCTCGAACACGCCCAGGTGCTGCATGCGGCCGATGACACCGTGCTGCGCCTCGCGCGCGACGATTGGCAGCCGCAAGGCGCCTTGAACGTCGTCTGGCGCGATGCCCAGACCGAACGCGTGCTGACCGGCCGCTTCGAAGACCGCAATTACTTCCAGGCCGATGTGCAAGTGCCGACCGCGGCCGGCGAACGCGTGCTGCCGCGAGACCTGGTGCTGGTCTGGGACGCTTCGGGCTCGGGCGCGGCGCGCGACCATGTGCGCGAATTCGCCTTGCTCGATGCACTGATGCAAGTCACGCGCAATCTGCGTGTGCATCTGATCGTTGCGCGCGATGCCGCCGAAGCGCCGCGCGATTTCGAGATCAAGGACGGCAATTGGCGCGATCTGCGCCGCACGCTCGAAGCCTTGCCTTACGACGGCGCGAGCAATTCAAACGCCTGGCAAGTGCCCGCGGCCTTGGCGCAGGCCGGCACGGTCGGCTGGTTGTTCTCGGACGGCCTCGCCAATTGGGGCGATCAGCATCAACCCGCGAACACCGTGCCGATGCATGCGATCAACGCCGCCACCCGCGCCGATGCCGATCGCTTGCGCAATCTGGCCGAAACCAGCGGTGCGCGCTACGTCGACCTCAACGCGCAAGGCGCGAGCACCGCGCTCGACGCCTTGGTGCGCCCGGGCGTGCGCCTGCTGAGCCTCGATGCCGACGGCGCCGAACAATTGGTCGCGCGCTCGGTGCATCCCGAGGAAGGCCGGCTGACCATCGCCGGGGTGCTGAACGCCAAGCGCGCGCGTGTGACGCTGACCCTGGCCGGCGCCGATGGCAAGACCTTCAAGCGCACGGTCGAAGTGAAAGCGCCCGAGGGGGACCATGCCGTCAGCGCGTCAGAAGCCTTGTTCCCGCCGCTGGCCGCGCAACGCTGGGCGCAATTGAAAGTCGCCCAGCTCGCCGGTGAATACAGCCTGCACCGCGCCGAAATCCGGCGCCTCGGCGAACGCTTCCTGCTCGTCACGCGCGAGACCTCGCTGATCGTGCTCGAAGACCTCGGCGACTATCTGCGCTATGAAATCACGCCGCCGCCCGGACCGATGCGCACGGCTTATGACGAGCGCGTGCGGGCCCAGGCCGCGCAATTGAAGCAATCGCGCAGTCAGCATCTCGACGATCTCGCGCATCGCTTTGCCGAGAAGTCTGCCTGGTGGGCGCGCAGCTTCCCGAAGGACGATCGCCCCAAGCCTGAAGTCGCGAAGAAGGTGGCCGCCGCCGGTGTGGCCGAAGACCGTCTGCGCGAAGAATCGCAACGCAGCGCCATGCCGATGCCCGTGATGGCCGCTCCCGCGGGTGCCCTCGCCCGCCCGGCACCGCCACCTGCCGCACCGGCGGCAATGAACGCAACTGCCGCCCCGTCGCCCAAGATGGAAGCGCAAGACGCCGCGCCCAATGCGCACATCGCCTTGCGCCAATGGGAGCCCGATGCGCCTTATGCGCGCCGTCTGCGCGAAGCGCGCGACGACCAGCGCTACGCGGTCTACCTCGACGAACGGCCCAATTACCTGGCCAGCACCGCGTTCTACATCGACGCCGCCGATGTGTTCTTCGCCAAGGGCCAGACCGAGCTTGCGTTGCGCGTGCTGTCCAACCTCGCCGAGATGGACCTCGAAAACCGCCACATCCTGCGCATCCTCGCCTACCGTCTGCAACAGGCCAACCAGACCACGCTCGCCCTGCCCTTGCTCGAACGGGTGCGCGAACTCGCGCCCGAAGAGCCGCAATCATGGCGCGACCTGGGCCTCGCCTATGCCGCACACGGCGAAGCGCAACGCGGGATCGACATGCTCTGGGAAACCGTGTCGCGGCCTTGGGACGATCGCTTCGCCGACATCGACCTGATCGCGCTGGCCGAACTCAATGCCATCGTGGCACGCACGCCGGGGCTCGACACTTCGCACTTTGATAAACGCCTCATGAAGAACCTGCCGCTCGATGTGCGCGCGGTGCTGGCCTGGGATGCCGATAACACCGACATCGACCTTTGGGTCATCGACCCGAACGGCGAAGCCGCGTATTACGGCCACAAGCTGACCTACCAGGGCGGATGGATGTCGCGCGACTTCACCCAAGGCTATGGTCCCGAGGAGTTTTCGCTGCGCCATGCCAAGCCCGGCCATTACGAAGTGCGTGCCAAGTTCTACGGCAACCGCCAGCAACTTGTTTCGCCTTACACCACGGTGATGCTGTGGCTGTCGACCGGCTTCGGCACCCAAGGCCAGAAGGACGAACGCGTCGTGCTGCGCCTGACCGCGCCCGGCGATCAAATCTTCGTCGGCAGTTTTGACGTGGAGGCGCCGAGTTCGGGCAAGGCGCATTGAGCATCGCACTGCGCTGAGGGGCCGGTCGCATCGGTCGCATCAGCAGGCTTGACCAAAACGGCGCCATCTCGGCGCCGTTTTTTTGCGCGGCGAGATGCCGTACCAAAGCGTACAAACCTTGCACCGCGCCGAACGCGCGCGAACAAAGCATTGCGCCGCCGAACGAAAACCGCGCACATCCGCGAACCATTGCGCGGCCGCGTACACCCGCGAACGCCACGCGGCGTGGCATGCCGCTTGCCATGACGACTACAGATCAATCATCGGCCGCATGCGCATCGCGCGGCGCCGTTTTGGGAGTCGTGACGCAATGCGATCACCTTGTTTTCTTGCGCGGCGCCTGCCGCTGGTTCTGGCAAAAATCGCGGGCACGGCGCTGCTGGCGCTGGGCATGCTCGCTGCGCATGCCGAGCACGTCGTCACCGACATGGCCGGGCGCCAGGTGCAGGTGCCCGACACCGTGCGCCGCGTTTATGCCGAAGGCCATTGCCTGAGTCTGGTCGGCGCGGTGGCGCCCGAAAAATTGCTCAACCTTCCGCGCCTGAGCGACGACGCCAAGCGCTTGCTCGGTCCCGCATTCACACAGGGCAAGCAGGTTCCCGAAGGCGACATGCGTTTTTCCGACGAAGAAATCGTGCGCATGGCGCCTGACCTGATCGTGCTCGAAATCGGTCCGAGCGCCATCGACAACGCGGCGCGCATGCAAGCCCGTCTGCACATTCCGGTGGTGCTCGTCGATCAGGCCTTGCGCCATTACAAGCAGACCTTCGTGTTCGTCGGGCAACTCCTCGGCCATGCCGAACAAGGACAAGCCCTGGCGCAATTCGTTGCGACCTACATCGACCCGATCGCCGAGCGCGCCGCTGCGATTCCCGACGCCGAACGGGTCCGCGTCTATTACGCCGAAGGGCCGAACGGTTTGTCGACCAACGCCGCGGGCTCCAACCATACCGAGCTGCTCGAATTCGTGGGCGCACGCAACGCGGCCCTGGTGCAGAACGTGCCCGGCGAGGCGATGAACACGGTGTCGATCGAGCAGTTGTATGTCTGGAAGCCCGATCTGATTTTGGTCTGGACACCCAATGCCGATCGCCTCGTGACCTGGCATGCGATCGTCGATGATCCGCTCTGGCGGCGGCTGGACGCCGTGCGCCTAGGCCATGTGCTGCAGATTCCGTGGCTGCCGTTCAGTTGGTTCGACCGCCCGCCCGGCAGCAACCGTTTGCTCGGCGCGCTCTGGCTCGCCAAGACGCTGTACCCAACGCGCCAGCCCTACGATCTGGTTGCCGTCACGCAAAGCTATTTCAAGCTGTTTTATCACCACGACCTCAGTGCCGCCGATGCGCGCCGCCTGATCGATTCCGCGCATCCGACGGCTGCGCCGCCTAAGCCGCCGGGCGCGCCCGGTTGATGGCCGCGACGCACACCAACGTCTTCCTCCACTCATTTTCGAAAGCTCTTCATGCCTGCTCGTTCTCAGGGGTTCGCCCCCGCACGCCTGCGCTTGTTGCCCGCGCTCCTGCTCGCCCTCGGTCTGCCGGCCCACGCCACGACGGAACTTCCACCGGTGGAAGTCGCCGGGGACCGCACCCAGGTCGACGGCTCGGCCGAAAGCGGTTATCGCCAACGCGAAGCCAATCTCGGTCCGTTAGGTCCAGTCAAGGCGCAGGACGCGCCGTTTTCCATCCATGCGGTGTCGAGCGAATTGCTGCGCAACTTCGGCGCCGAGACTTATAGCGAAGCGGTGAAATACCTGCCCTCGGCCTATGTCGAAGGCCATTTCGGTCTCGAAATTGGCCCGCCGATGATCCGTGGCCTGCAAGGCGACGATGTGGCGGGCAGTGTGCGCATCGACGGCCTCAATGTGCGCGCCGATGTGCCGCTGCCGATCGAGCTCTACGAAAAGCTCGAACTCGTCAACGGCCCGACCGCCGCGCTGTACGGCCCGGCACCCGCTGCGGGCAGCATCAATGCCGTGCTCAAGCGGCCGACTGAAGCGCCGCTGCGCGAAATCGGC
>CAXBRX010000052.1:0-12954 GCA_963977835.1 uncultured Derxia sp. | reverse complement strand
GAGATGATCGGTTCTTCGCTGAGGTAGAACTTGATCATGTCGGGCACGTAGCAATAGATGCTTTTGTCGTCGGCCACCCCGGTGCCGATGGCGTTGGCGAGCGTGACCCGCCCGGCGCGATAGACATTGAGCAGGCCCGGCACGCCGAGCGAAGAATCGGGCCGGAAAGCGAGCGGATCGAGGAAGTCGTCGTCGATGCGGCGGTAGATCACGTCGACGCGTTGCGGCCCGCGCGTGGTGCGCATGTACACATAACCGTCGTTGACGAAAAGATCTTGCCCTTCGACGAGTTCGACGCCCATCTGCTGGGCCAGGAAGGCATGCTCGAAATACGCCGAGTTGTACATGCCCGGGGTCATGACGACCACGGTCGGGTCGGCCACGCCTTGCGGTGCGACGCCGCGCAGGTTTTCGAGCAGCATGTCGGGGTAATGCGCGACCGGCGCGACCCGGTATTGCGCGAACAACTCGGGGAAGAGCCGCATCATCATCTTGCGGTCTTCGAGCATATAGCTCACGCCCGAAGGCACGCGCAGATTGTCTTCGAGCACATAAAACTCGCCCTGGCCCGCGCGCACCACGTCGATGCCCGCGATGTGCGAATAGATCTGCTGCGGCACGTCGATGCCCTGCATCTCGGGCCGGTATTGCGAATTGCGGAAGATCTGGTCGGACGGGATCACGCCCGATTTGAGGATCTTCTGCTCGTGATAGATGTCATGGCAGAACATGTTCAGCGCCTTGACGCGCTGACGCAGTCCCGCTTCGAGCGTGCGCCATTCCTTGGCCGGAATGATGCGCGGGATGATGTCGAACGGAATCAGGCGCTCGGTCCCGGCATCGTCGCCATAGACCGCGAAAGTGATGCCGACACGGCGGAAGGTCAGGTCGGATTCGGCCCGCTTGGCGGCCAGCATGTCGGCCGGTTGAGACTTGAGCCAGCCCTCGAAAGGCTGGTAGTGCGGTCGTACCCCGTGTGTCGGGTCGACCATCTCGTCATAGAACGATGCAGGCATGAAGGCTCTCTTTCGGTCGGTCTCTCCGACTTCTTGCTAACAAGTTTCGTGCCACACGATGACAAGCGCATGCGCACGGCGAGCCCGTGCTCAACGCGCATCTTGCCAATAATGGGGTTCGTGCACACGCCAGCGCGTCGCGCGCCAGCCCTCGGAATCGACTTCGAGCACGATCGCGCCGTCGAAATCGGTGCGCGCCACCTGGGTGCCGATGTCGCGGTAGCGCGCCAGCACATCGCTGCGCGGATGCCCGAACCGGTTGCGATACCCGACCTGGATGACGGCCAGACGCGGCTGCATCGCGGCCAGAAATGGGGCGCTCGACGACGACGCGCTGCCGTGGTGCGGCACCAGCACCGCATCGGCCTGCAAATGAGCGCCCAGACGCGCGACCATTTCAGCTTCCTGCGCCGCTTCGATATCGCCGGTCAGCAGCACGGCATGGGTGCCCGCCGCCACCCGCAGCACGCAACTGCCGGCATTGGAATGCCCGGTGACGGGCACGGCCTCGGGCAATGGATGCAGCAACTCGAAATCCACGCCGTCCCAGGTCCAGCGCTGGCCGGCAAAGCACAGGCGCGGCGCCGCCACCCCGGCCAACAAGGCATCGCCGGGCGGCAAAGGTGAAATCACCTGGTCGACCGTTCGTTCCGCCAGCACCGAGCGCAAACCGCCCGCATGGTCGAGATCGCGATGCGACAGCACCACCGCATCGAGATGCGTCATGCCGATGGCACGCAAATGCGGCAGCACGACGCGGTTGCCGGCGTCAGCGTCTTCGGTGTAGCGCGGGCCGGTGTCGTAAAGCACGGCATGGTGAGCGGTCTCGATCAGCACGGTCATGCCCTGCCCCACATCGAGCGCCGTGGCGCGAAACGCGTTTGCCGGCGGTGGCGGTGCATTGGTCAGCACCAGCGGCAGCATGAGGCCAAGCCCGGCCCAGCGCCCAGGCACACCGCGCGGCGCCGCCAGCCAGACCAGGCCGAACATGGCCAGCACCACCGTCCAGGCCGCGGGCGCCGGCCATTCCAGACTCGCCCAGGGCAGATGGCTGAGCCAAGCCAACGGTACCGTCAGCCAGGCGAATACCGCATGCGCGACGGCGAGCGGCCAGGTCAGACCGAAGAGCGCGCCGACCATGCCGCCGAACAAGGCCAGCGGCGTCACCACCAGGCTCACCACGGGAATCGCGATCGCATTGGCCAGCGGACTGATCAATGACACCTGCTGGAAGAAGAACATCGTCAACGGCACCAGGGCGAGCGTGACGGCGAGTTGCGCCCGGGTGCCCTCGCGCAACACCGCCAGCCAGCGCGCACGCCGGGTATGCGCCGATGTGCCCGCTGCGACGACCCCGACCGAGGCGTACATCAAGGCCGCCACCGCGCCGAAGGAAAGCCAGAACCCTGGCGCATCGACTGCCCACGGATCGAGCAGCACCACGATGGCCAGCGCCGCGCTCAACACATACGACGGGCGAAACGCGCGCCGCGCAAACATCGCGAAAGCAACGACCGCGAGCATCCACAAGGTGCGTTGCGCCGGCACCGCGAACCCGGCGAGCAAGGTGTAGGCCGTGGCGGCCGACAAGCCTGCCACCGCGCTGGCCTGGGCCTGGGTCCAACGACGTGCCCAGCGCGCATCGCGCCGCGCCGCAAACCGCCAGCCGCGTGCCGCAAGGCCGGCCGCAAGTGCGGCCAGCATCGTGATGTGCAGCCCCGAAATGCTGATCAGATGCCCGATGCCGGTGCGGTTGAACAAGGTCCAGTCTTCGCTCGCGATGCCGCGTTGTTCACCGACCACGAGCGCGACCATGACATTGGCGTAAGGCTCGCCCGCGAGTGCCGTGCGGATGTGGCGCGCAATGGCGTTGCGCGCACGATCGACCAAGGCCCCGGCACTGAAAACGTTGGCGGCGAGCCGTTGCGGCGTCTGCACCCGGTCGCGCACGGTGCCGGTGGCGCGCAGATCCTGTTCGAGCAACCAGCGCTCGACATCGAAACCATGCGGATTCGCGCTGCCGTGCGGGCGTTTGAAACGCACCACCCATTGCCAGCGTTCGCCCGGCGCCAACGTCGGCGGTGGCCCGTCGTTATTGCCGTACCAGGTCAAGGACACCTGGTGCGGCACGATTGCGCCCGGCGTGTCGACCTGCTCGACTTCGAAAGAGAAGCGCACACCCGGCGCGCCGATGCCCGACACCGCGAACGGCAGATCGCGCACCACGCCGGTCAAACGCACATCCACGCCTTCCCAGGCACTCGGCAAAGCGTCGGCGAGCCGTGCTTGCGCGCGCACATGCGCCCACGCGAAGCCCAGCACAAAAGCCAGAAGCACACAGACGACCTGCGCGAAGATGCCGCGCCCGCGCGCACCGATCACGCACATCGCGAGTACGGCCGCCGCGGCGATCCACCAGAAAAACGGTCCCGACACCGCGCCGCCCACGAAGGGAACGCCGCCTGCTTCGGTCCACAAACGCGCTTGTTGCTGCAAAACCCCAGCACCGACCGCAAACGCGACCGCGAGCCAGCGCGTCATGGCGTGATCGAATCGCCGATCAAGGCCGCCAGGCGCGGCATCGCCATGCATGCGTTGCACGTGGTCGCGTGCGCAATCTCCACCGCGTCGAGGCCGCGCAACTGCCCGAGCACGGCCGCGACGCGCGGCAATTCGGCGGGCGCGTTGCGACGGCCCTTGATCCAGGCCGGGGCGATGTCGGGCGCGTCGGTTTCGAGCACCAGCGCATCGAGCGGCATTTGCGTGGCGAGGCGGCGGATTTGCAGCGCGCGCTCATACGTCATCGCGCCGCCCATGCCGAGCTTGAAGCCGAGTTCGACGAAGGCCTGCGCTTGTTCGAAGCTGCCGTTGAAGGCATGCGCGCAACCGCCCACCACGCGCACCCGGCGCAATTGCTTGAGCAACTGGTCTTGCGAGCGGCGCACATGCAAGAGCACCGGCAGTTCGAATTCGGCCGCGATTTCGAGTTGGGCGCGATAAAACGCTTGTTGCCGATCGCTTGCCGCGATCGCGTCGGGATCGAAGAAGTCGAGACCGATTTCACCGATGGCCACGAAGGCCGGATCGTCGATGGCTGCGCGCACCGCCGTGCGCAAGGCGTCGAGATCGTCATCGGCCGCACGCGCCACATACATCGGATGGATGCCCAGGGCATAGACCGCGCCGGGTGTCGCATGCGCGAGATCGCGCACGACGCCGAAATTGGCGCGTTCGACCGCGGGAATCACCACGCAACTCACGCCCGCGGCGCGCGCGTGCGCCACGACCTCCGCGCGGTCGGCGTCGAACTCCGCTGCATCGAGATGGCAATGGGTGTCGATCAGCATCGACCCATTGTAGGCGAGGCACCGTTTGCCGGCAGCCACCGAAGGCTGCCGCAAATCGGTGACGTCAGGCGGCAGCGTCGGGCCGCGCCAGGGTGCCGTCGCGCATGGTCAGGACCTGATCGAGCCTGGACGCGAGTTGCAGATCATGGGTGACGATCACGATCGCGGTGCCCAGTTCGGCATTGAGTTCGAGCATCACATCGAACACCGCACGCGCCGTGCTGCCGTCCAGATTGCCGGTCGGTTCGTCAGCCAGCACGCAAGCCGGACGTGTGACCAGCGCGCGTGCAATTGCGGCGCGCTGGCGCTCGCCGCCCGACAATTCACCGGGAACATGCGTGGCGCGATGCGCGAGCCCGACCGCGGCCAGCATTTGCGCCGCCTGTTCGCGCGCCTGTTCACGCGGCATGCGCCGGATCAGCAAGGGCATCGCGACATTGTCGAGCGCCGAAAACTCGGGCAGCAGATGATGGAATTGATAGACGAAGCCCAGCGACGCGTTGCGCGCCTGACTTTGCCCAACCTCGCTCATCTGCGAGAACGGCTGGCCGAGCAAACGCACTTCGCCCGCGGTCGGCCGATCGAGTCCGCCCAGCACATGCAACAGCGTGCTTTTTCCCGAACCGCTCGCGCCGACGATCGCCAGACGCTCGCCGCGTGCGATCGTCAAATTGATGGCGCGCAGCACCTGCACCGTTTGCGGCCCGCTGCCGAACGAGCGCGAGACATTGCTCGCCTGCAATACGGCGTTCGCGTCATTCATAGCGCAAAGCCTCCGCCGGTTTGACGCGCGATGCGCTCCAGCTCGGGTACAGCGTTGCCAACAGGCTCAGCACCACCGAGACCAGACCGATGCTGACGATGTCGGACATACGCGGATCGCTCGGCATGGCCGAGATCACATAGATTTCCTTGGGCAGGAATTTCACGCCCAGCAAATGTTCGATCGCCGGCACGATCACGTCGATGTTGTAGGCGATCAAGGCGCCGAAGCCCACGCCGAGCGCGGTGCCGATCAGGCCCACCAAAGCACCTTGGACAACGAAGATCTTCATGATCGAACCCGGCGTCGCGCCCAAGGTGCGCAAGATGGCGATGTCGCTTTGCTTGTCGGTCACCGTCATCACCAGGGTGCTGACGAGGTTGAACGCCGCGACCGCGATGATCAACCCGAGGATGATGAACATCATCCGTTTCTCGGTCTTCACCGCCGCGAACCAGGTCTGGTTCTGTTGCGACCAATCGCGCACCAGCAAATGTCCGTCGAGCACGGTCGTGAGCTTCTCGGCGATTTGCGGCGCGGCCTGCATGTCGTCGACCTTGAGCCGCACGCCGGTCACGCCGTCGACGCGAAACACCTTGGCGGCGTCGTCGAGGTTGATGAAGGCGAGCGAGGTGTCGTATTCGTAATGGCCGGCCTGGAATACGCCCACGACATTGAATTGCTTCAAACGCGGCACCACCCCCGCCGGCGTCACGCTGCCTTGCGGCACCACCAGCGCGACCTTGTCGCCGACGCGCACGTCCAGGTTGCTGGCCAGCCCCACGCCGAGCACGATGTTGAATTCACCCGGCACCAGCGCCGCGGTGCTGCCTTTCTTCATTTGCCCGGCAATGTCGTCGACCTGGTTTTCGAGCGCCGGATCGATGCCGCGCACCAGCACACCGCTGAAACTGTCGCCACGCGCGAGCATGGCCTGGCCCGAAATGTAAGGCGCGGCCGCCAGCACCCGCGGCACTTGCTTGGCCTGGGCCGCGACGCGCTGCCAATCCTGCATGGCGCCCTGGTAATCGAAGACCTCGATGTGCGCGAGCACCGAGAGCATCCGGTCGCGGACTTCTTTCTGGAAACCATTCATCACCGACAGCACGATGATGAGCGCAGCCACGCCCAGGGCGATGCCGGCCATCGAGATTCCGGAGATGAAGGAAATGAAGCGGTTACGCCGCGCGCTGCGCTTGGCACGCGTGTAGCGCAGGCCGATCAACCATTCGTAGGACGAGAACAAGGCGAGAGGTTTGCCGTGACGAGGCGGCAGAGTTTGCCATACTTGCGCACCTGCGCCCGCCGCGGCGCGCTCCACGGTTTCATTTGCATGCACTTGTTGATTCCCGATCTGCTGCTGCCCCGCGACCATGTGCGCGAGGTGCTGGCGGGGCTCGACCTGCCCGGACTGACCGCCTTGCTGGCCGATGCGCGTGAGCTCGAACGCGAACGCGACGTGCCCGCGTTCCAGCGCAGTCAGCCCGCCACGCGTTGGTTGTTGCAAGCCTTCGGCCTGCCCGCTTCGACCGAGCATGCGGCGATCGCGCCGGCCTTGCGCGCGGCTGACGGCTATGCGCCCACGACACAAAGCTGGCATCTGGTGCAGCCCTGCCACCTCGCCGTCGCGCGCGACCATGTCCAACTCGGCCTCGAGCGGCTGGCCCTCGAAGCCGCGCAAGCGCAGTCCTTGCTCGATTCGATCCGGCCTTTGCTCGACGAGGACGGGATCAGCGTCGAAGTCGCTGCGAGCGGGCGCTGGTATTGGCATGCACCGATGCTGGACACCTTGCTTTGCGCCGAGCCCGCACGCGCGATCGGCCGCAATGTCGATCTATGGCTGCCCGACGTGGCCCCGCAAGCCGACCCTGCACCGGCGCGCAAATGGCGCCGTCTGCACAACGAAGTGCAAATGCTCTGGTTCAACCATCCGGTCAACGAGGCGCGTGAAGCGCGCAACGAACCGGTGGTCAACGGTCTGTGGTTGCATGGAGGCGGTGCCGACCTCGCCCCTGGTCCGGCCGGCGTGCATCTGGCTGCGCAGGCCTGCGCCGCACGCGATGACCAGGCTTTGTTGCGCGGCCTGGCATTGCGCGCCGACCGACCGCTGGTGGCGCGCGACGCCACAAACACCGCGCAACCCGCGCTGATCCTGCTCGACGAACTCGCCGGCCCCGCCGCGCGCAACGATTGGAGCGCCTGGCGCGACGCCCTGCTCGCCCTCGAAGCCACGTGGTTCGCGCCGCTGGAGGCCAGCGGCAAGCCGCTCACGCTCACCGTGTGCTCCGATCTGCACTGGAGCACGCGCGCGCGCCGCACCGGCGTGCGCTGGCAGTTCTGGAAGCGTCCTTCGCTCGTCAACGCCCTCGCCGCATGACCCAGGTTCCGACCCGCATCCGCGTGCGTGCACGCAATCCGCAAGGCGAGCGCGCGCTCGAAGGCGCCGGAGTCCATCCGCTGCTCGCGCGCTTGCTGGCGGCGCGCGGCTGCCAGGCGCCGCCGGCCGGGCGCGCCTCCGAATTGCTGCCACCCACGACCTTGCTCGACATCGACGTGGCCGCAAAACGCATCGCCGATGCCATCGAGCACGAGGAACGCATCGTGATCGTGGCCGATTACGACTGCGACGGCGCGACCGCGGGCGCATTGGGGGTGCGCGGATTGCGCGCACTCGGCGCCCAGGTCGATTACCTGGTGCCGAACCGGTTCACGACCGGCTACGGCCTCACGCCCGCGGTCGTCGATCTCGCCCGCGCGCTCGAACCGCGCTTGCTGGTCACCGTCGACAACGGCATTGCAAGCATCGACGGCGTCGCCCATGCGCGCGCCGCCGGCATCGATGTGGTCATCACCGACCACCATCTGCCCGGCGCGCAATTGCCGATGGCGCTGGCGATCGTGAACCCGAATCAACCCGGTTGCCGCTTTCCTTCGAAAGACTTGGCCGGCGTCGGCGTGATGTTCTATGTGCTGATGGCCACGCGCGCAGAGTTGCGCGAACGCGGCCGCTACGCGCAAGCGCCGCAGCCACGGCTCGACACCCTGCTCGATCTGGTCGCCCTCGGCACGGTGGCCGACTTGGTGCGGCTCGACGCCAACAACCGGCTGTTGGTGCAACTGGGGCTCGATCGCATCCGCAACGGCCAGACCTCGCCGGGCATCCTGGCGCTGGCGCGTGTGGCGGGCCGTGAAGCGCGCACGCTGACCACCGGCGATCTCGGTTACGCGCTGGCGCCGCGCATCAACGCCGCCGGCCGTCTGGCCGACATGCGCATCGGCATCGAATGCCTGCTGACCGACGATGCGACGCGCGCCTTCTTCCTGGCCGAACAACTCGATCGCATCAACGCCGAGCGCCGCAATGTGCAAGACGACATGAACGAACGCGCCGCGGCGCTGGTGCTCGATCGTTACGACCCCGCGCACCAACGTTCTATCGTCGCTTTCGATCCGGGTTTTCATGCCGGCGTGACCGGGCTCGTGGCCTCGCGCCTGCGCGAAGCCCACCACCGCCCGACCATCGTGTTTGCGCCCACCACCGAAGGCATGCTCAGCGGTTCGGGCCGTTCGATTCCCGGGTTTCATCTGCGCGACGCGATCGACCTCGTCACCAAGCGCGCACCGGCGCTCGTGCAACGCTTCGGCGGCCATGCGATGGCCGCGGGACTGACGATCCGCGCCGAAGACCTTCCCGAGTTCGAACGCCATTTCGAAGCCGTGGCGACGGCCTTGATCGGCGCCGACGCGCTCGAACGCGTGCTCGATGTCGACGGTCCGCTCGAAGTGGGCTACATCCAGCCGCAGATCGCCCAATTGCTCGACGCCCAGATCTGGGGCCAGGCGTTTGCGCCGCCGGTCTTCTACGACACCTGGGATGTGGTCAACCAACGCGTCATGCGCGACAAGCATGTGCGCGCCACGCTGGAAAAAGATGGCCGGCGCGTCGAAGCCTGGGCGTTCAATTACGCCGAGCCGCTGCCTGCACGGGCCGCGCTCGCGTTTCGCCTGGCACTCAATGAATACAACGGGGCGATCACCGCGCGCCTGGTCATCGAGCGTGTGCTCGACGCCTGATCAGAGAACCGCTTGTGCGTCCGGGTAACGGACTTCTTCGAGCGCAGTGAGGATGCTGTTCATCGCGCGATCCATCAGGGGACCATGGTCGATGATGCGCATCTTGCCGCTGGCCAGACGGCCGGCCAGATGCTCGGCGGTGACGATGAGCGGTGCGCTGTTGAGCCGGTTGGTGAGCAGATAACGCGATCTGCCCTGGCTGATCCAACCGAGCTTGTAGCAAAGCCGCGCGCCGTCGTCCTTGGTCATTTCCAGGATGGCGCCGGGCCGCAGATCGTAGATCTGCTGCAATTGCTCGTCGGGCTCCGCCTCGGGTTGCGGTTCCGGCACTTCCTCGACGACATCGATCGGCTCACCGATCACGGCGCCGGCCCAGCGATGGTCGAGCATCGACAGGAAATTGCCGGAATCCTCGGGCGTCATCGCAACGCGGGTCATGCCGCTGCGCAATTGCTGTTCGAGGTAGGGAATCTTGATCAGCAGCTTGCGCCGATCGTCGGGCGTGGGCTTGGGCTCGACCGACCAAATGAGGTCGTCGGCGGTGTCGAGCGCGTTGCGCAGCGGGGTTTCGTCTTCTTCGTCGACCGCGAGCAGATCGCCGATGTATTCGGCCCAGGCGTTGCGCAGGAAGTAAGCGACGAAAGGCAAGGTGCGCGCTTCACGCAAGCGCTCCTCGACCGCGCGCCGCGCATTGCGCATCGCGAGCTGGCGTTCTTCTTCGAGGATGGCCTCGTCGCGGGCCGGCACCACTTCGGACGCCGCCGCGGCCGTGCTTTCGGATTCGATCCGATGCACGAAACTGTCGACATCGTCCGACAGACGGTCGAACAAGGACAGGTCTTCTTCGAACTCTTCGATGACACGCTGAACCGTGCGCTCGATGAGCTGGAACAACGGATCTTCGCGACCGTCTTCTTCTTCCCAGCCGAGGCCGGCATTGGCCAGGCCGTTGACCAGGCGCCGCGCCGGATGGTTTTCGCGCTCGAAGAACTCGGTGTCGAGCATCGCGGCCTTGAGGACCGGGATCTGCATGCGCGACAGCAAGACCTTGATCGCATCGGGCAGGTTGTCGTCTTCGAACACGAAGTCGAACAAGCGCGCGACCAGCTCGATGACCATCGAGTCGACCTGGCTCGCCTGCTGACCGATCTTCGAATCGGCGATGCTGCGGATGACGTTGACGAAGCGCAGCGGGGTGCGCAGCGCCACATCGACCGGAGACAACGGGTCCATGTAATTGGACGCGATCTCCGCCCCATCGTCGGCAACGATGGGCTGAACATTGAGGGCTTTGCCGAAAACGGTCGGCTGTTCGAACTGGGCGCGTTGCAAGGCGCTCAAGGCGCCGACCGGCTGGGCATAGGCCGACGGCGGCACGATGCTCGCCAAGGCCTGCGCCGCGGCCTGACGCGCGATCATCTGGACCGCGAGTTCTTCGGCATCGGGCAGCGTGCCGGTGCCGGGCAAGGCGCCCAAGGGCAAGGTGTCGGAAAACTCGGCCGGCGCGGCTGCCGGCGGCTGGGCCGCCGCTTCGGGCGCCGGTGCGGCGCCCATCTGACGCGAGAGCGCCTCGACAATGCGCTTGAACATGCCCACGCGCCGTTGCGGCTCGGCCGCCTGAGCGCCAACGCCGGGCGTGGTCTGGGTGGCGGCATTGGCCGCATTCGGCGCACCAGCGCCTGAGCCCGAGCGGCTGCCGCCCACATTCACGAAACCGGTATGACGGGTCGGCTCATAGCCGGCATCGGCCAGCACCTTGTTCACGGCGGCAACATACGGGCCGAGATCGCCAAGCACCGCGGGCGACAAGCGTTGGAGCATCAGCAGCGCATCGCTGAAGTCGGGGCGCAATTCGTGCCAGGCTTCGTCGATGGTCACCACCAGGATTTCGGGGCGGAACGGATTCGACGACGAGGTGATTTCGAGCAGTCCGGCCACGGTGGCGAGCCGGCCGTTCAATTCATGGTAGGCCTCGAAGCAATCGTTCTCGGCACGCGCACCCACCGAGCCCGACAGCACCTGACGTTCCATCTCGTCGGTGCCCACCAGGCTCAATTCATTGGTCTTGGGCGTGGTCTGCACGCCGGGGCGGGTCAGACGGTTATCGAGAAAATCGTCGATCGCGACCTGCAAGCGGCTGCGGATCTGGCGAATCATCGCCTTGGAGAAGGCCGACCGGTTTTCGTAGATCGCGCTGTACGCCGACAACGTCTTGCGTTGATCGTCGGAGCCGAGCTTGGATTCCGCGTGCTTGAACAAGGTGTCGAGCAGACGGTCGACGATGCCTTCCGTCATGGAGGCAAAGACCCCCTCGGCAGCACGCGCTGCGGCGGTCATTGCACTGCGGCGATCGCCAAACGGTTTGGAACGTTGCGATCGACCGCCGATCAGGTCGCGAAATGTTGAGGCCATTGGGCGGCGTTTTACCACAATCCGACATGTCTTCGTGAGCCCTGTCGCGCAATCCACGCATTCGTGGGACGGCGCGATGCACCGTTATAATCCGAGCCTTTCCCGGCAGGCCCTCATGGAAGCAGAACGTCTCAACGCCCTCGAATCGACTCTCGCAGACCTGCGCGCCCGCGCGGGCGAGCTGCGGAGGTATCTTTGACTACGACGTCAAGCAAGAACGCCTGATCGTCGTCAACCGCGACCTGGAAGATCCCAAGATCTGGGACGACGCCAAGCACGCGCAAGAACTCGGCCGCGAAAAAAAGCAGCTCGAAGGCGTGGTGCTCACGCTCGAGGCTCTCGCCCGTGATCTGCACGATGCCGGCGAATTGTTCGAGATGGCGCGCGCCGAAGGCGACGACGACACCTTGCTGGCGGTCGAAGCCGACCTGGGCAAGGCCGGCGCCACCGTCGGCGATCTGGAATTCCGCCGCATGTTCAGCAATCCGGCGGACCCGAACAATTGCTTCATCGACATCCAGGCCGGTGCCGGCGGCACCGAAGCCCAGGACTGGGCGAGCATGCTGTTGCGCCAATACCTGCGCTATTGCGAACGCAAGGGGTTCAAGGCCGAATTGCTCGAAGAATCTCCGGGTGAAGTCGCCGGCATCAAGAGCGCCTCGATCAAGGTCGAGGGCGAATACGCCTTCGGCTATCTGCGCACCGAAACCGGCGTGCATCGCCTGGTGCGCAAATCGCCGTTCGACTCGGCCGGCGGGCGCCACACCTCGTTCGCGAGCGTGTTCGTCTATCCGGAGATCGACGATTCGATCGAGATCGACATCAACCCGGCCGATTTGCGCATCGATACCTTCCGCGCTTCGGGCGCGGGTGGTCAGCACATCAACAAGACCGATTCCGCGGTGCGGATCACGCACATGCCGACCAACATCGTCGTGCAATGCCAGAACGACCGCTCGCAGCACCGCAACCGTGCCGAAGCGATGGCGATGCTGAAGTCGCGTCTGTATGAATTCGAGATGCGCAAGCGTCAGGCCGAGCAAGACAAGCTCGAAGCGAGCAAGACCGATGTGGGCTGGGGCCACCAGATCCGCAGCTATGTGCTCGACAACAGCCGCATCAAGGATCTGCGCACCAACGTCGAAATCGGCAATACCAAGAGCGTGCTCGACGGCGATCTCGACGCCTTCATCCTCGCCAGCCTCAAGCAAGGCGTGTAAGCCGCGATGGAAAACTGGATCATCACCGGAACCTCGCGCGGCCTGGGCGCAGCCCTCGCCCGCGGCGCGCTGCGTGCCGACCGCCGCCTGGTGTGTCTGGCGCGCGGCGCCAATCCGGACTT
>CAXBRX010000051.1:0-13125 GCA_963977835.1 uncultured Derxia sp. | reverse complement strand
TCCCGCCGGCTTTGGCCTTCGCCGCCCGCGGGCATCGCGCGCGGCGGCCCTGGCAAAGCGCGGCGCTCGCAGCGTCGTTTGCCCTGGTCGGCATCGGGGTCGGTTGGATCGCCCACGCCTGGCTCGACCATGCGCGCGAAGCGCCCACCGCCGTGCTCACGCAACGCGCCGCGGTGGCGCATGCGGTGTACGTGCCCGAGGTGCGGCACCCGGTCGAGGTCGGCGCCGACCAAGAAGCCCACCTGGTCGCATGGTTATCCAAGCGCGTGGGTGAGCCCCTCAAGGCGCCCTCCTTGCAATCGGCGGGCTACACCCTCGTGGGCGGGCGGCTGCTGCCGAGCGACGATGGCGCGGTCGCCTTGTTCATGTACCAGGCACCGGACGGCAAGCGCCTGACCTTGTACGTCGTGCGCAAATCGAAGGCACTGAACGAGAGCGCCTTCCGCTTCAGTCAGGTCGGCCGGGTCGGCGTGTTCTACTGGGTGGACGACCGTTGCGCCTATGCGATCAGCGGTGAACTCGATCGCGCTGCACTGGGGAACATTGCCCAGTTGGCCTACAGGGAATTGGAACCTCCAGGTCAGGAGAAACAAGCAGGCGACGGCGCCTAAATCCGTACGCGCCGTACTTGAAACTGAATTGAGCGCGATATCGCCCTTATTTGCTGCATCTGGCGTGGCTACGTCTGCCTATATTTGCCTGCGATAAACAGGGAGGCAGTGCGTCATGCGCGTGAATGAACCCATCACCCAGCACGAGTTCGATTACCCCGACAACGAAATGCTGGTGTCGGTCACGAACCTCAAAGGCGAAATCGAGTACTGCAATCCGGCGTTCATGCGTACCAGCGGGTTCACCACCGAAGAACTGGTCGGGCAGCCGCACAATTTGATCCGCCACCCCGACATGCCACCCGAGGCCTTCAAGGACCTTTGGCGCACCATCGGCCGCGGCAAGCCCTGGTCGGCCTTGGTCAAGAACCGGCGCAAGGACGGCGACCATTACTGGGTCGTCGCGAATGTCACCCCGGTGATCAAGGACGGCCGCGTCACCGGCTACATGTCGGTGCGCACCAAGCCCACCCGTGCGCAGACGCAAGCCGCGTCGGCGCTGTATGCACGCATCAACCAGGAGCGGGCCGCGGGCAAGCCGACGATCGCATTGCGCGACGGCCATGTGCGCCGGCTCGGCCTTCTCGGCCGGTTCGATGCCCTCAAGCGCATGTCGATCACCCAACGCATGGGCGTCGCGCTCGCAGGCGTTGCGCTGGCCGCGCTCGCACCGCAAGCACTGGGCTTGAGCGCCGCCACGGCGCTGCTGGCCTGCGCACCTTGCGCCGCATTGGCCGGCGCCGCGTTGCTGACCTGGCTGCATCATTCGATCTCAAAACCGATCGATGCGACGATCACATTGGCCAACACCATGGCCGCGGGCGATCTCTCGCGGCGCGAGGAAGCGTCGCGACAAGATCAGATCGGTGCCTTGCAACGGGCACTGTCCCAGCTCAACGTCAATCTGCGCGCAGTCGTCAGCGATGTGCGTACCGAGGTCGACAACATGCGTCTTGCGACGAACCAGATCTCGGCCGGCAATCATGATCTGTCGGCACGGACCGAATCGCAGGCCGCAAGCCTCGAACAGACCGCGGCGTCAATGGACGAGATCACGGCGACCGTCAAACAGACCGCCGACACGGCCCACCAGATGAGCGCCCTGAGCGCCGACGCGAATCAGATCGCGATCAAAGGCGGCGGCGCGGTCGCCGAAGTCGAAGCGACGATGCGTTCGATCAACGGTTCGTCGAAGAAGGTCTCGGAGATCATCCAGATCATCGAAGGCATCGCGTTCCAGACCAACATCCTCGCGCTCAATGCCGCGGTCGAAGCGGCGCGTGCGGGCGAGCAAGGGCGTGGATTCGCGGTCGTGGCTTCCGAAGTGCGCGCGCTGGCGCAACGCAGTTCCAGCTCGGCCAAGGAAATCCGAGAACTCATCAGCGCATCGGTCACGCAGATCGCCGCGGGTGCGCAACAAGTCGAAGGCGCCGGCGCGACCATGCATGAGGTCGTGGCAGCAGTGGAACGCGTGGGCGCACTGATCGACAAAATCACCGCTGCCGCCAGCGAACAATCGGGCGGCATTTCGCAGATCAATCAGGCCGTCAACAGTCTGGACGGCAACACCCAGCAAAACGCCGCCCTGGTCGAGCAGGCTGCCGCCGCGGCGGAATCGCTCGAACACCAGGCGGCGGTACTCACCCGCGCGGTGCAGATCTTCAAGCTTTGAAAGCCTAGACGATCAGCCCCGCGGCCACGGTGTCGTTGGTGGCTTCGTCGATGAGCACGAAACTGCCGGTCGCACGGTTTGCGCCATAGCGGTCGGCGAGCACCGGTTGCTGGGTCTTGAGGGCGATGCGCGCGATGTCGTTGAGCGCAATGCTCTCGCCCGGGTTGCCCGCTTCAAACGCCAGGGTATGAATGTCGAGCCGCGCTTCGACGCTCGTCACCTTCGCCTTCACCTCGCGCGTCGTGTGCCGCAGCACGTAACTGCGCGCCGCCGACAAAGGCTGCGCCGACAACCAGCAGATCACCGCACTGAAGGCATTGAGCGCCGCAGGGGCGTCCTTGTCCGCCAACGCGATCAGATCACCGCGCGACACATCGATCTCGTCTTCGAGCGAGAGCATGACCGATTGCCCGGCATGCGCACGCGCCAAGGCCTGTTCGCCCAGACCGATGCGCGTGACGCGCGAACTGCGTCCGCCGGGCAGCACGACGACTTCATCGCCGAGCGCGATCGTGCCCGACTCGATACGCCCCGCATAACCGCGAAAATCGCTTTGCGACGGACGGCAGACCCATTGCACCGGAAACCGCGCGGGCGCCAGATCATCGAGTTGGGCCGACGGCGCGCGCTCAAGCAATTCGAGCAAGGTCGGGCCCGTATACCAGCCCAGGCGTTGCGCGCCTTGGGCATCGGTTTCGAGATCGACCGCCGTGCGCTCGACCACCATGTCGCCATCGAGGGCGGACAAAGGCACGCTGACCACGCTCGCGCGCAATTCCGGATGGCCGGCCAGCCAGGCGCGGAACTCGGCATCGATGCGATCGAACACCGCCTGATCGAAGCCGACGAGGTCCATCTTGTTCACCGCGACAATGAGCTGGCGCACGCCGAGCAAGGTCGCGATCGTCGCGTGCCGGCGCGTTTGCGGCAGCAGGCCCTTGCGTGCATCGACCAACAACACCGCCACATCGGCCGTCGACGCGGCGGTGACCATGTTGCGGGTGTACTGCTCATGGCCGGGGGCGTCGGCGATGATGAACTTGCGCCGCGGCGTCGCGAAATACCGGTAGGCCACATCGATCGTGATGCCTTGCTCGCGCTCGGCGATCAGGCCGTCGGTCAGCAAGGACAGATCGAGCGCCGACAGACCGCGCTTGGTCGCGTTCTTTTCGAGCGTGGCGATGGTGTCCGACAGAATCGTCTTGGTGTCGAACAACAAACGGCCGATCAAAGTGCTCTTGCCGTCATCGACGCTGCCGCAGGTCAGGAAACGCAGCACGCCCAGATCGGTCGTGTCTTGCTGGGTGACGAATTCATCGATCGCATCGCGTTTCATCGTGCTCTCCTCTAGCAGTGCCGACATCAGAAATACCCTTCCTTCTTGCGCTGTTCCATCGACGCTTCCGACGTCTGGTCGTCCATGCGCGTGGCGCCGCGTTCGGTCAGCGTGGCGGTCACCGTCTCGGCCAGAATCGCGTCGTTGTCGGCCGCGGTCGATTCGACCGGCGCGGTGCAGGTGATGTCGCCGACGGTACGAAAGCGCACGCTGATTTCCTCGACCACTTCGCCAGGTTTGGCCGGCGTGATGTCGGTGATCGGCGCGAGTACGCCGCCACGACGCACCACCGGCCGCTTGTGCGCGTAATAAATGCTGGGCACTTCCAGCCGTTCGCGCGCGATGTATTGCCAGACGTCGAGTTCGGTCCAGTTGCTGATCGGGAAGACGCGCATGTTCTCGCCCTTGGCGACGCGCGCGTTGTACAAGCTCCAGAGCTCCGGACGTTGATTCTTCGGATCCCATTGACCCCATTCGTCGCGGAAGCTGAACACACGCTCCTTGGCGCGTGCCTTTTCTTCGTCGCGCCGCGCACCGCCGATGCAGGCGTCGAAGCCGAATTCGGCGATCGCATCGAGCAGCGTCACGCTTTGATGCTTGTTGCGCGATTCGTCGGCGCTGCGCAGCACCACCCGACCGGCCTTGATCGAATCCTCGACGCTGCGCACGATCAGGCGCTCGCCGAGCTGGGCCGCACGGTAGTCACGGAATGCGATCACTTCGGGGAAGTTGTGCCCGGTGTCGACATGCAGCAGCGGGAACGGAAACTTGGCGGGGCGAAACGCCTTGACCGCCAGATGCAACAGCACGATCGAATCCTTGCCGCCAGAGAACAGCAGCGCCGGATGGCTGGCCTGGCCCGCGACCTCGCGCAGGATGTGGATGGCTTCGGCTTCGAGCCAGTCGAGGTGCGACAACACCTGACGATCGGTTTCAACAATGGCGGTCGTGCTCATGCGCTTTCCTTGGTGTCGACGACGCGGATACGGGTCAGCTTGCCGTTCTCGACATGCAGGCCGCATTCCTTGGATTCAGGGTTCTCCCACCACCAGCGGCCGGCGCGCACATCCTCGCCGGGCGTGATCGCACGCGTGCAAGGCGCGCAGCCGATGCTGGGATAGAAGCGATCGTGCAAAGCGTTGTAGGGCACGCCGCGCTCACGCACATAGGCCCAGACATCGCTCTCGGTCCAATCGTGGAGCGGATTGAATTTGGTCAGCGCGCGGCTTTCCACCCATTCCTGCGCCGGCACGGCCTCGCGCGTGGCGCCCTGCCCCGAGCGCAGACCCGTGACCCAGGCACGCTTGCCGGCCAAGGCACGCGCGAGCGGTTCGGTCTTGCGCACCGCGCAGCAGGCCTTGCGCTGCTCGACCGAGTCGTAGAAGCCGTTCACGCCTTGGGCGGCGATCAAGGCTTCGAGCTGGGCCGCGTCGGGCACATAGCTGCGCACGCACCGACCGTATTTGCGCTCGACCTCGCTCATCAACGCATAGGTCTCTTCATGCAGCCGGCCGGTGTCGAGCGTAAAAATCTCGATCGCCAGTTGCTCGCCCCGGATGAGGTCGAGCAGCACCATGTCTTCGACGCCGAAGCTGGTCGAGAAGGTGGCGGGTGCCTGGGCCTGCGCCGCGCGCAGTACGGTCAAGGCGGATTCGACGAGTGCTGCGTTCATGCCTGCACCTCGTTGCCGCGGCGCGCAAACGCCGGTGTGGCCGGCGTGACGCTGGCCTGATAGCTGTCGGAAAACTCGGTGAACGCCGCAAGCGCGGCTTCGGCATCGCGATCGGCGCGCAGCGCAAAACTCGTGAAGCCCACACGGCGCAGGTAATGCAATTGGTCGTGGAGCACATCGCCCACGGCACGCAGATCGCCCGCCCAGTGCGCACGCGTGCGCAACAGCACCGCGAGCGAATAACCGCGCCCATCGGCGAACGCAGGAAAAGCGATGGTGACGAGCCCGGCGTCGGCGAGCAAAGGCGCTGCGTCTTCGACCGCATCATCGGGGGCCAGCGCCAGACCGTAGGCCGGCAACGCGGCCACGGCTTGCACATCGGCCAGCGCAAGCTTCAAAGGCAACACCGGCCGGGCGTGCGCACGCGCAGCGTCGATGCTGTCGACCTGCTCCCAATCATCGGCACCAACGCGCGGTGCGCCATCGATCAATCGAATCAGATTACGCATGGGTGGGCTCCGCCTGGGCGTACACGGCTTGCTTGAACGGTTCGGCGCCGACGCGAACCACGGTGTCGATGAAACGCTCGTCGTCTTCGCGCAAGCTCACATAGGTGTCGATCAAACGCGCGATGGCTTCGGGCACTTCCTCGGCCGACATCGCCGGCCCGAGCACGGTGCCGATGCGCGTGGTGTCGGCCGAAGCGCCGGCATCACCGCCGAGCGTGAGCTGGTAGCACTCGCTGCCATGCTTGTCGACGCCGAGAATGCCGATGTGGCCGACATGATGGTGGCCGCAGGAATTGATGCAGCCCGACAGATTCAGCGTGATCTCGCCGATGTCATGCAGGAAATCGAGGTCGTCGAAACGTTGTTGCACGCCCTGCGCGATCGGCAATGACTTGGCATTGGCAAGCGCGCAAAAATCGCCGCCCGGGCAACTGATGAGGTCGGTCAACAGACCGATATTGGGCGTGGCCAGACCGATGGCCTTGGCGCGCAGCCAGAGCGCATGCAAATCGGTGACGGCGACATCGGCCAGCAGCAGATTCTGTTGATGCGAGACCCGCAATTCGCCGAACGAGAACGCATCGGCCAACTCGGCGACGGCCTCCATCTGATCGGCGCTCAAATCGCCGGGCGCGACCCCGGTCGGCTTGAGCGAGAGGCTGACCGCGCGATAACCGGCCGCTTTGTGATCGTGCACATTGCGATCGAGCCATTTGGCGAAGGCGCGATCGGCGGCGCGTTGCGCAGCCAATTGGTCTTCCGCCGCGGCCAAGGCTTCGGGCGTCAGATGACGGTAAGCGGGCGGCGTGAAGTCAGCGGCGACGCGCGCAAGTTCGTGGGCCGGCAAGGTCGAGGGGCCGTCGACCAGATGCGCGAATTCGGCATCGACCTGGCGCGCGAATTCTTCGGCGCCGAGCGCACGCACCAGGATCTTGATGCGCGCCTTGTATTTGTTGTCGCGCCGGCCGTGCAGGTTGTACACGCGCAGGATGGCTTCGCAATACGCGAGCAGATGCTGCCAAGGCAGACCACGGCGGATCACGCTACCAATGACTGGCGTGCGACCGAGTCCGCCGCCCACGAGCACATCGGCGACCACCGCGCCGTCTTGCGTGCGCAGATACAGGCCGACGTCATGGATCGCGCTCGCGGCACGGTCGTGCGCCGATCCGCTGACGGCAAACTTGAATTTGCGCGGCAGATACGCGAACTCGGGATGCAGCGTGCTCCATTGGCGCAGCAACTCGGCATACGGACGCGGATCGACGATTTCATCGGGCGCGACGCCCGCGAAATGATCGGTCGTGATGTTGCGGATGCAATTGCCCGAGGTCTGGATCGCATGCATCTGCACTTCGGCCAAGGCGGCCAGAATCGCGGGCGTGTCTTCGATGCGCGGCCAGTTGTATTGCACGTTCTGGCGCGTGGTGAAATGCGCATAGCCGCGATCGTAACGGCGTGCCAACTCGGCCACGCGCCGCAATTGCCGCGCGGCCAGCAAGCCATACGGAATCGCGATGCGCAGCATCGGCGCATGGCGTTGCACATACAAACCGTTTTGCAGACGCAAAGGACGGAATTCGTCCTCCGTCAATTCACCGCGCTGCCAGCGCGCGACCTGGGCGCCGAACTGGCGCACGCGCTCGTTGACGATGCGTTGGTCGAATTCGGTATAGCGATACATGGCGCTCACCTACTTGAAGAAAAGCTTGAGACCGATGAGCACGAGCATCAGCGCGAGAAAGGCGCGCAGGAAACGCTCGGGCAATCGCGAGGCGACGGCACTGCCCACATAGATGGCGGGCAAGGAACCGACGATGAGCGAACCCAGCAAAGACCAATCGACCCCGCCCATGGCCGCGTGCCCAGCCCCGGCCACCAGGGTCAAAGGCACTGCATGCGCAATGTCGGCGCCGACGATCTGCCGGGCCGGCAACATCGGATAAAGGAAGAACAAGGCGACCACGCCGAGCACACCGGCACCGACCGAGGTCAAGGCCACCAGGGTGCCGATCAATACGCCCACGCAAAGCGTCGGCAAGGGCCGCGCAGCGGTGCGGCCGTCGGCATCGGCGAGTTGCACCGATGCGGGCACCGGCAATGCGATCACCACCGGCCCGGCGCCCACCGCCTGCGCCGTGCCGACGCCGCCTGCCGCGACCCGACGTCCCAGCGCCTGGATCTGCGCCTTGAACACCAGGCCCAATGCGGTCAGCAGCAAAGCCACGGCCAGGGTGCGCGTCATGATCTGCGCCAAGGCGGCCGCATCGGGCTTGAGGAGGGAAACCGCGCTCAACGTGGCGAGGGCCGCCGGGACCGAGCCGGCCACCAGCCAGCCCGTGATGGCCCAATGCACATTGCCGCGTCGGGTGTGGGCGAGCACGCCCCCGGACTTGGTGATCGCAGCGAACAGCAAGTCCGTGCCTACCGCGATCTGGGCCGGCACATTGAAAACCAGGGTCAGCAGCGGGGTCATCAAAGACCCGCCGCCGACGCCTGTCGCGCCGACCACGAAGCCCACGATTGCCCCACCGAGTATGAAATGTGCGTCCACCGCTGCCCGACCCCATGAAAGGAATGCTGGGACGCAGCGTACGGACCTGCACGCGCGCGGTGAACGACGCGTGCGCTATAGGCTTATGCGTCTATGGCATAAGCCCATGCAGCCTGTGTTCAATCGGCGGCTGGAAACAAGACCCTGGGCTCGAAATGGACGGTGTCGTTGGCATCCCCGAGCCAGACTTGGCCTTCTTGCACCGTGCATTGCAGGCTCATGCCGCGCGCGGCAATGCGGCCCAGCGCCGTGGTCGCCTCGGCGGGCAGTTCGATCACCCGCAGGTTGGTCAGGCGCGCGAGTTCGTCGCGTTGCTGGGCCCACCACAGGCCGACGCTGCGTCCGCCATACGCATAGACGATGAGTTCCCGCGCGCGCGACGCGGCTTTTTTGAGCACCCGCGCATCGGGTAGCCCGACTTCGATCCATTGTTCGACGGCGCCGGTCAGATCCTTGCGCCACAAGGCCGCTTCCTCGGTCGACGAAAGACCTTTGCCGAAGCTGAGCGCCTCGTCGGCATTGAGGCCGAAGGCGACCACCCGCACCATCATGCGTTCGTCGTTTTCGGACGGATGCCGGGCGATGGTGATCGCATGGGTCTGGTAATGGTGCCGATCCATGTCGGCAACGTTGATTTCAGCTTTGAAGATCGTGGACTTGAGTGCCATGGCGCGCAGTGAGGCTTGCAACGGCCGACACTCTACTAGGTTGCCGCGCCAAACCCGGCCGATCACCGATTCGTGGGATGTTCACGCCGGCCCCATGCAACGAACATCCGGGCCATGTCTTACGTTCATCTTGCTTTCCCCCCGGCCGGATCCATTGCACGCAAGACGGCTTCGCACGTGTGGCGCTGGACCCGTCGCATGTTGCTCGCCCTGATCGGCGTGCTGGTCGCTTACGCCTTGTTGGCCGTCGTGCTCGGACTGATCCCGCTGAACCGCGACTTCGTGCCGGCCGACCACGGCGTGAAGATCTTCGTCACGACCAACGGCATGCATGCGGACCTGGTTTTGCCGGTGCAGTCCGATGTCATCGATTGGCGTACCGAATATCCGACGCCCTTGTTTCCTCACGTCGATGAGCACGCCGGCTACATCGCGATCGGCTGGGGTTCGCGTGCGTTCTACCTGAACACCGAAAGCTGGGCGGATCTGAGCGCGCAAACCGCAGCCGAGGCGCTGTCGGGCGTCGGGCGCAGCGCGATGCACATCGAATACCAGCCGCCGCCTAAGCCGGGCGCCGATGCCATCGCATTGAATCTCAGCACCGACCAATACCGCGAGCTCGTGACCTACATCCGCGAACACGCGATCCGCGATTCGGGCGCCCACCCGGTCGTCATCGCCGGGCGGCATTACAACAAGCATGATGCCTTCTTCGAAGCCGGCGGCACCTACAGCGCCTTGACGACCTGCAACGAATGGACGCGCCGTGCGCTGAATCGCGCCGGGGTCCGTGTGCCGGCGTGGGCACCGCTCGACACCGCCCTCTTCTATCACCTGCGCTGAACGCGTCCGGCGGCCCATCGCGACCGCCGACGCGGGCGCGAGTGCCAACCCCTTTTCAGGACGCACACATGTCAGACCCGTTTCATGCTCACGGCGCATTCAGTTGGAGCGAACTGATGACGCACGACGTAGAAGGCGCGAAGAAGTTCTACGGCGCCTTGTTCGGCTGGTCGCTCGACCCCATGCCCATGGCCACCGGTACGTATTGGGTCGCCAAGGCGAATGGCGCACCGGTTGGCGGCATCATGGCCATGCCGCGCGAAATGAGCCCGCCGGCATGGGGCGTGTACATCACTGTCGACAATGTGGACGACACCGCCAGACAAGCGATTGCACTCGGTGGATTGGTGGTCGTCGCCCCGACCGACATTCCGGGCGTGGGCCGCTTTTGTGTGATCCGCGATCCGCAAGGCGCGATGGTCCAGGCCATCACCTACGCGAAATGATCAGACGTCGGCGAGATCGATGGTTTCCATCAGCCGTTTGCGCGAATGCATGAGGCTGTTGGAATCGAGTTCTTCGGCCGTCACCACCTGCCCCGCCGCCAGCGCCGGCACATAGCGCTCGAGCACGCGCATGAAGGGCTCGACCAGATCGGGGTCGAATTGCACGCCGGCCAGCACGCGGATTTCGCGCACCGCCATCGCATGCGGCCAGGCGCTCTTGTAAGGCCGCTCGCTGGTCAAGGCGTCGTAGACGTCGGCCAAGGCCACGATGCGCGCCACCAGCGGAATCGCGCGCCCGCTGGTACCGGTCGGATACCCGGTGCCGTTCCACCATTCATGATGATGCTTGGCCACCAGCGTCGCCAGTTGCAGCGTCGGATCCTGTGCGCCTTCGAGCAGATAGGCGCCCACCGTCGTATGTGCACGCATGGCCGCAAGTTCGGTCGGATCGAGCGGCCCCGGTTTCATCAGGATGACTTCATTCACCCCCACCTTGCCGATGTCATGCAGACGCGCCGCATGTTCGATCCGCACGCATTCGATCCGGTCGAGGCCGATTTCCTGCGCGAGCATGCCGGCCAGCCGGCCGACACGGAAACAATGCTGCCCGGTGTGGTCGTCGAAGAACTCGGCCGTCAGCGCCCAATTTTCGGCGGTGTCATAAGCGTCGGTGCGGATGTGCTGGCGCACCGCATCCGTGCGCAAACGCGCGAGGTCTTCATGGATGGCGGAGAGTTCTTCGTTGCGCTCGATCGTGGCGCCGACGCAGGGGCCGCGCTCATCGACGCTCAGACGCACCTGGGCGAACGGATCGAACACGCCCGCGTCGCCGGGTTTGCCATGCGGGTCGAACTCCACGCCGCGCTCGGCCATCTGGCGGTAGAACTTGGCGCGCTTGACGCTGGTCGTGTATTCGACCAACTCCTTGGCGTAAGCGACTCCGGTCTGCACATCGGCCGGGTTATGGGCATTGCCATAGACCTTGACCAAGGCGCGCAATACATCGTCGTGCAGGAAACGTTCGGATTGCAGGGTATGCGCATGCAACTCGCGCAAGCTGCGGCGCGCCGCAGCGACCCGGTCCGGGTGCGCGCTCGCCCAATCGCACAAGGCGCCCGACAACCGCATCACCACCTCGGCGATCGGGTTCCCGGCAATGGGCAGACGCCGCGCCGCCGACTCGACCAGCATCTCGGCGGTTTCGACGTCGTTGGTTTCGATCAGATAGAAGATCCGGCTTGCTTCGAAAGCGATCAGGTTGCGAATGCCCAGATCCCGCGTGCCCGCAAGCTCGGTGCCGATCCGCATGTAATCGACCGCGCGCCGGTGATCTCCCAGACGCGACGAGCAGAACAACCCTTCGGCGGCGCACTGGAACTGCACGATCTTGCCCACCGCACCGTCATCGGTCGATCGCAGAACATGATCGATGGTGCGCAACGCGTCGCGGTAAAGCCCCATTTCGCGCAAG
Source organism: uncultured Derxia sp. (assembly GCA_963977835.1). Taxonomy (GTDB): domain Bacteria; phylum Pseudomonadota; class Gammaproteobacteria; order Burkholderiales; family Burkholderiaceae_E; genus CAXBRX01. The sequence continues at coordinate 1,343 of CAXBRX010000051.1, read as the reverse complement.
GTACTCGCCACATTGGCCAAAGCGGCCGCGCCGAGCATCGGTTGCTTCAATTCACCAGCCAAGGCGATCGCGGATTGCAGATGGTCCATCGCATGATGGAAATCCGAAGCGTCGGTCAGCAGCACGCCAAGTATGTTGTGCACGCGCCGGCAAATCACGAGATCACCGGCCTTGACGCATGCATCGATCAGCGTACGACCGATGCTGATACCCGCATAAGGATTGCCAATACCGACATAAAACAGGCAGCAATCAAGCAATGCGGCGATGCGCTCATGCTCGACATGCGGATGAGACGGCGCCGACAGCAACTCGGCGATATGCGCAACGATCGGTTCGCCCGCGCCGCCAGCTTCCGCCACCGCGCGCGTCAATTGCCCACGCAACGCACGCATCGCTGCGGTGGCCACGACTTCATCGGCGCGCGCAACCTCGGCCGCCAACGCGTCGACACGAACGTGGATCAGGGCTTCCACCCGAAGCGGCGTAAATCCGATGTTCCGCATGGTCAATTTACCTATGGCGCCTAACTGTGAAGTTTGTCACGCTTTTTAGGTCTCCCTGGCCGACAGCCACGGACGGTTGGAAATACCAACCACCGTGCAGCCGCCGTCAGACCGGTTAGTTAGCACTGTGTTATGCCCTCGGGTCAATCAGTCAAATACTCATTTTTTCCGCAATTGCTGCACTTTGCCCACTGGAGGTCCGCCATGTCGTTCATTCAAGCCTTTGCATCGCTTCGTCAACAACAGCAATTCGCCGATCAAGCGGTTGCGGCGCAACCCACCGAGCAAGACAAGACAGTGTCGACTCTGGACTCCGCTGAGTTGGCCCTGATTGGTGGCGGTGGTGCGCACGGCGGCAACGCGCTCTGAGCCCCCCAATCCCCGATCTCTCAATCCTTCAGCCCTCAATCCCTTTCGGAGAATGAACATGACGAACACGACGACCACCCTTGCCCCCGCGACCGAAGACCGCGATCAAGCCAAGCGTGAGCAATCCGCCCGCGCTGAAGCCGCGAAGGCGTTTGGCGAACTGCGTTTCCTCGACAACGCCGAACTGACCTTGATCGGCGGCGGCGGCGCGCACGGTGGCAACACCCTTTGATCCTGCGCCAATTCATCCGAATCGCACCCAATTCTGCTTACGGAGTCATTGATCATGACCAACCTCGTCGCTGAACTCGCCCAAACGACTGAAGTGCAAACGCTTGCCAAGACCACCGAGCGCGCGCGCATCGATGCCGTCAAGGGCTACCCGGAATTGAGCTTCCTCGACAACGCCGAACTGGCTTTGGTCGGTGGTGGCGGCGCGCATGGCGGCAACACCCTGTTGATTGAATG
>CAXBRX010000050.1:0-13138 GCA_963977835.1 uncultured Derxia sp. | reverse complement strand
ACAGCTTGTCAGACATGGTGTGAGCTTCCTCGTTAAAGCCTGCTGCAATGCCGGCACTATGCCTGGAGCGCGCCTTTGCCCAGGGTCAGGCTGAATCCTGGCTTGCTGATACGCACGGTATTGCCACCGGCCAGGCGCGACAGTTCGCTGATGAGCGACACCATGGCATCACCCTCGGTGTCGTATTCCTTGACCGGGCCGCTGCCGGTGGGCGAGGCACGCATGCGCTCGATGTCATCCTTGCGCAACAGGTAGCGCAACAGCAGTTCATCTTCGGACACGCCCTCGGCACCCAGATCACGACGGATCTGTGCCTCGCTCAGTTGCTGGAATTCCACCGCCGCCAGTTCGCGCGCGCGCGGAACGTGCCCTTCTTCGCGGGCGTCCTTCAGCCGTTTGGCTGATGGGGCTAGTGATCTTTCTGCGTCGGAATCGGAATCGGCCATGAGCATGGGCGGCGCCCAGACGGCGCCTTACCGTGCGGCATTGTCCGGCGCGTGCGCATGCTTCAAACGCGCAAGAAGCAGGCGGTTTTCGGACCACGCGGTTCTGGCATCCGCGCGTGCTAGCGGGCATGATCGCGGCGGCCCCCATTTCGGTTCGGGATCATCTCCCCCACACGCCTCATGAACCTCCCCTGGCACCGCCGTCCTTTGCTCGTCGCCCTGGTGGCGCAAGGGCTGGGCTTCGCCATCGCGCTGGGCGTGCGCTGGCTCGCGGGTGCCGATTGGCCGAGCGCCCATTTCGCGCTCGCGGCCGTGCAAGGCGTGGCGGCCGCCGCAGTCTCGGCGGCGCTCGGCGCCCCCTGGTGGTGGGTTCCGATCCATCTGGTCTTTTTGCCAGCGGCGCTGGCCTTGCGCGCACTGGGCATCGCGCCCTGGTGGTATCTGGTCGGGTTCGCGCTGTTGTTGCTGATCTACGGCCGCACCGACCGCTCGCGCGTGCCCTTGTACCTTTCCAACCGCACCACTGCGCAAGCGGTGGCCGGCCTGCTGCCGAGCGGCAAAGCGCGCATGATCGACCTCGGCTGCGGCGATGCCGGACTGCTTTGCGCCATCGCGCAGGCGCGTCCTGATTGCACGTTCGTCGGCATCGAGCACGCGCCGCTCACCTATGCATGGGCGCGTCTGCGCGCACTCGGACTGCGCAATGTGGACATCCGTTATGGCGATTTCTGGCGCGAGGATCTGGGCGCCTACGATCTCGTCTACGCCTTTTTGTCGCCGGTGCCGATGGAGGATCTGTGGACCAAGGCCAGCGCGGAACTCGGTGCCGGGGCGCTATTGGTCTCGAACAGTTTCGAGGTGCCGGGCGTAGCGCCCGACAGGGGTCTGACGCTCGATGACCGCCGCCGCACACGCTTGTTGTGCTATCGGCCCATCAAACCCGGCGCAAAACGCCGCCCTGCCCGCGCGTCATGAGACGCGCCGGACAGACGGCTTGAAGGTGTGCTTCAGAAGCCCAGCGAACCGAGCAATTCGTCGACCTGTTCCTGGTTGTGGACTACGTCGGTGCGGGCTTTGTCCACCACCGGGCCTTCGAGCAAAGTGTTGGCGGCCTGCTGGCGCTGCTCGGGCGGCGTCATGTCCATCAGGAGCTTGACGAGTTGCTGTTCCAGATTGAGCGCGACATCGGCGATCTTCTTGACCACCTGGCCGGTCAGATCGTGGAAGTCCTGCGCCATCATGATGTCGGTCAGGCGCGCACGCGCCGATTCGCTGTGCGATTGCACTTCGAGCGCAAAGGTGTAGGCCTCGGCACGCAGACTGGGCTGCTGGATCGAACCGAGCTTGCCGGCAATCTCGGCCGCACGCTCGGCGATCCGGTCTTCGGCCGCCATGCCTTCATCGACGGCGGACAGCACGCGGTCAGCCGCACGGCCGGTCAGATCGGCGATGTAGGACAGGCGCGCACGCGCATCGGGCAACGAGCCCACGGCGTTTTCGATCTGATGGTCATAACCCAGTTCGCGCAGCGCGTCGTGCAATTTGCGCGTCAAGGAACCCACGCGCTGGAATACGTCGAATCCCTCACCCGTCAGCGGAACGACGACCACTTCGGGCGTGGGCTGCGTAGTCGGAATGGCCGCCGCAGGTTGGTCGGCGGGCGGCGCGGTGGGTTCGGGCGCGGGTGATGCAGCGGCAGCCTCGAACAACGAGTCGATATCGTAGTTCTGATCCATGTTGGTCCTCGCGGCGGTCAGGCTGTGACCTGCATCTTCTGCACGATCTTCTGCAGCTTTTCCTCGAGTGTGGCCTTGGTGAACGGCTTGACGATGTAGCCGCTGGCCCCTGATTGGGCGGCCAGCACGATGTCTTCCTTCTTGGCCTCGGCCGTCACCATCAGCACCGGCAGATTCTTCAACTCCGCATCGGCTCGGATGGCGCTCAGCAATTCGAATCCGTTCATGTTCGGCATGTTGATGTCCGAAATGACGAAATCGAATCCGCCCCCCTTGAGTTTGTTCAAGGCGGCGGCGCCATCCTCGGCCTCATCGGCGTTGCCGTAGCCGCTCTCCTTGAGCAGATTGCGGATGATCCGGCGCATCGTGGAGAAATCGTCCACGATCAGGAACTTCATGTCGGCGGTGCTCATGCTGACCCCTTCGTTGCGCATGGCCGATCGGTCCCGGCCCCACTGCGATTTACGGCGAAATGCCTAGATTCTTTAGTGCGATTTTTCCGGTGCTGGCTGTTTCATCTGCTCGGCCATCCGCGCCCCCTCGTTCAACTTCTCGAGCGGCGACATCGATTCGGGCGGTTTCGATGGCTTCGGTCCAGCCGCAGCATCGGCTGCAGACGTATCTTCCGCCTGCGCGTCGGCTTCCGGTCTGTTGAAGAAGCGGTCCTCTGTCTTCTTGTTCATCACTATGATCGAAATCCGGCGGTTCGCCGGATGCGACGGATCGTCGGCGATCAACGGGACCGACGAGGCCAGCCCGGCCACGCGCACGATCTTGTTTTCGGCGATGCCGCCCGTGACCAGGGCACGCCGCGACGCGTTGGCGCGGTCGGCCGACAATTCCCAATTGGAATAACCGGCATCGCCGCCGGCAAACGGCGTCGCGTCGGTATGGCCGAGCAAGGTGATCTTGTGATCGACCTCGTTGAGCACCGGCGCGATCGCGCGCAGGATTTCCTGCATGTACGGCTTCATCACCGCCTTGCCGGTATCGAACATCGCGCGCTGCTGATCATCGACGATCTGGATGCGCAAGCCCTCGGGCGTGATGTCGAGTTTGATCTGATCCTTGAATTCGGCCAGGCGCGGATGATTGGCCAGCGCGCTTTCGACCGCGACCTTGAGATTCTGCAAGCGCACCGCCTCGGCTTGTTCGAGCTCGCGCTTGGCCTGTTCGATGTTGCGGCGGCGCTCCGCGCGTTCTTCGAAGGTATTGCGCACCTGGCCCGGCGATTTGGTGATGTCGCTGCCGCCGCCTTGAATGACCGAGGTCGCATCGCCGGCACCCGAACCGCCGCTCATGGCGACCTTCATCGGGTTCTGAAAATAATCGGCGATGCCTTTGAGATCGCCCGCCGTCGTCGAGCCGAGCAGCCACATCAGCAGGAAGAAGGCCATCATCGCCGTCACGAAGTCGGCGTAGGCGATCTTCCAGGCGCCGCCATGATGGCCGCCCGCCACCTTCTTGATCCGCTTGACGACGATGGTCGGCTTGGCTTTGCCGGCGGGCGCGTTGGCCATTTACTTCTTGCCCTTTACATGGTTCTCGAGTTCCGCGAAGCCCGGGCGTTCGGTCGAATACAACACCTTGCGGCCGAATTCGACGGCGATCTGCGGGGCGTACCCGTTCAGGCTCGCGAGCAGCGTGACTTTGGCGCATTGATAGGGCTTGCCTTCGTCATCGACGATGGCCTCGACCGCGGCGGCGACCGGGCCGATGAAGCCATAGGCCAGCAAGATGCCGAGGAAGGTGCCGACCAGGGCGGCCGCGATCATCAGGCCGAGTTCGCTCGGTGGTTTGCCGACCGAGCCCATGGTGTTCACCACCCCCATGACCGCGGCGACGATACCGAAGGCGGGCAGGCCGTCGGCCACCTTGGCGATGTTGTGCGCGGGCACCAGAGCTTCGTGATGATGGGTCTCGATCTCGTTGTCCATCAGGTTCTCGATCTCCATCGGATTCAGATTGCCCGACACCATCAGGCGCAGGTAATCGGTGATGAACTCGATCAGATGATGGTCCTTGAGCACCTCGGGATACTTCTGGAACAGCGCCGAACTCTCGGGCGTCTCGACATCCGCCTCGATCGACATCAGGCCTTCCTTGCGCACCTTCGACAGGATGTCGTAAAGGCAGGCCAACAAGGACATGTACAGCGCCTTGCTGACGGACGAGCCTTTCATGGCCTTGCCGAAGCCCTTGAGCGTCGGGCCGATCTGTTTCTTGGGAATGCCGGCGACGAATGCGCCCGCGGCCGCGCCGCCGATGGTGATCAACTCGAACGGCTGCCATAGCACGGCGATCGCACCGCCGTGCAATGCGAACGGTCCGACGACGCAGACGAAAACGACAACCCAACCGATGATGACGAACATTGCAGGTGACCTTGTCTGGGCAGTTCGATGCGCACTCGCGGCGCGCCTTTAAACGCTACACGAGCATTGTCGGCGTTCAGCACGGGCACCAGAGCGCAGAAAAGAGGGCGGCGCCTGCCGCTTATAAGGCGACGGCGCCGCAAGAGGAGGTCAAATCGCTGAACTGCGTGGTCGGAAGGCCTTTGCTCGGAATTTCAAAAACCCCCGACCGGTGCCACCGCGCGCGAACGCGCGTCGTTCAAATCATGCAAACAATTCGTCCGGATCGTGCGTGTGGGTGCCACGCGCACCCGTCTTGCCGGCACGCGCCGGCGGGTTGCACAGACCGCAGACATAACCATCGGTCAGATCGTAGGCATGCACCACGAAATGACCACCGCACTTGGTGCACGGCGTGAGCTTGAGCATGCCGGCATCGACGAACTTCACGAGGCGCCAGGCGCGCGTCACCGACAGCACCCGCTCGAGCCCCTTGGCATCGACCTGTTCGAGATACAGGCGATAGGCCTTGATCACGGCGTCGATCGGTTCGACATCGGAGGTCTTGCTCAGGTACTCGTACAGATTGAGGAAGAGCGAGCTGTGGATGTTCGGCTGCCAGGTCATGAACCAGTCGGTCGAGAACGGCAGCATGCCCTTCGGCGGCGACTTGCCCTGCACTTCCTTGTAAAGCTTGAGCAAACGCTCGTACGACAGATTCGTCTCCGATTCGAGCACCTGCAGCCGCGCGCCCAGTTGGATCAACTCGACCGCACGCTGCACGTCGCGCGAATCACTCAGAATGCTCTTGCGGGTCATGATCTTGTCCTCGAGGGCTTCGTTTGCCGGATGACGGTTCTAATTATTGGGCGGTGGCTTCGGAGAAGTTCGACGCCATCACGATGCTCGCGTGCAAGGCATGCGCGCTATCGGCGGCGGGCTTCTTGTGATTGGTGATGAGGTTCCATACCATTTCATCGTCGAAGCGAACGCGCGACATCAGCGTGTTGCCCGAGGCGACCTTGAGCATTTGCGCCGGCGTCAGCGTGTCGATGATGTCGGCCACATCTTCCGAGATGCCCAGGCGATACAAGGCCTGGGTCTTGTCAGAGCGGATCAGATGCTGCGCGAGCATGAGATACGAGAGGTTGACTTCGCGGATCTCTTGAAGAATTTGTTCCGAGTTCATTTTCTGCTCCGTTTCGCAATTCGACCTAAAGTTGTTCGGCGGTTTGCCGTAATCACGAGTTCGTGGGTCTCGCTGATGTGAGGCCATTGTCGGCAACGTCGCCAAGTTGCTGAATCGGAAACCAGCGGAAACATCGCTCCGAAGCGCGTTACGAGTGTTTGTAAGGCGTCTTCTGACGGGCGTGACGGTTTTCACCCTCTTTTCGATTCATCAATCGCCGCAGAAGCGAAATCCGGGCAATAAACGTGATGTCGATCACGAAATCGACACTCAAGTGCGGCGCCGAACCGCCGTCTTCTGCGCCGCCGGACCTGTCGCCACTTCCGCTCAAGTTCGCAGCCGCAACACCGTTATTGCAAATGTCGGCACTAACAAAGTTCTCTCCGGTGCCTCCCCCATAGATCAATCGGGGCAATTGATTGAACCTGAACTAGGAGTTAGTCATGGCACAAGTAATCAACACCAACGTTGCCTCGCTCAATGCGCAACGCAACCTCAACACCTCGCAAAGCGCCCTGAACACCGCCTTGCAACGTTTGTCGTCCGGCCTGCGCGTCAACAGCGCCAAGGACGATGCCGCCGGCCTCGCGATCTCGGAACGGATGAACGCGCAAGTCAAGGGCATGAACGTCGCGGCCCGCAACGCTGCGGACGGCATCTCGCTGGCGCAAACCGCGGAAGGCGCGCTGGGCACCATCGGCAACAACCTGCAACGTATGCGTGAACTCGCCGTGCAGGCAGCCAACGCGACCTCGTCGAACGACTTGACCGCGCTGAACACGGAATATCAACAGCTCGTGTCGGAAAACACCCGCGTCATCTCGGCGACCCAGTTCAACGGCACCGCGCTCTTGAGCGGCTCGATCAGCCTGACCTTCCAAGTCGGTGCGAACAACGTGGCCGGCAACGACCGCATCACGGTGTCCTCGAGCGGTCTGACCCTGACCTCGGGTGACTTGACCTCGCAAGCGAATGCCCAAACGGCCATCGGTCAAATGGACACCGCGCTCAACACGGTCAACAGCCTGCGGTCGACCTTCGGTGCAACGCAATCGCGCTTCGAAGCGGTGATCAGCAACCTGCAGATCGCCTCGGAAAACACGTCAGCGTCGCGCAGCCGGATCGTGGACGCGGACTTCGCGTCGGAAACCGCCGCGATGACCCGTGCGCAAATCCTGCAACAGGCCGGTACTGCGATGTTGGCCCAAGCGAACTCGGCGCCGCAAAGCGTGCTGAAGCTCCTTGGCTAATCAAGGTAGAACAAGGCGGGGGCCGACAAGGCCCTCGCCTTGTGACACGACAGGCCCATGTGCAGGAACCAGCGCCCACCGCCGGTTCCTGCATATTGGCTTGTAGTCGTCGAACAGAAGGAGAACCATCATGCTCCGAGTCAGCTCCGACACCTCTCAATACGTCGGGACATTCACGGACATCGTGCGAATAGCGCGCAGTCCGTCGTCGGCGCAGCCTGATCAGGCTGCCGCCACCAAGACCGACGAAGCCGTCAAGCGTGCTGCTGACCCGAAAGCATCGGCGCAGCAACCCGCACCCGAACAGGTCAAGGCCGCCGTCGACGCCGTCAATGAAGCGATCAAGACGCGCAACGTGAAGATCCACTTCGAGATCGACGACAAGACCTCGCAGATCGTGACGCGCATTGTCGATTCGAAGACCGGTGATCTGATCCGCCAGATTCCATCGGAAGAAGTGCTGCGCATCGCGCGCGCGATGGCTGACAAGCCGACCGGCACCACCACGGTGCCGCTGGTGCGCACCAGCGCCTGAACGCATCGGCAAAACCACGAATAGGCGGTCGGCGTGCCGCCTGATCGTCGGATTCGCCCTGCCGCGTTGCCGCCAGAATCGCCTCAAAGGAGTTGCTCTCATGACAACCATTTCCAGCCCAGGTATCGGTTCCGGTCTCGATGTCAATGGCATCGTCTCGAAACTGATGGCGGTCGAACGTCAACCGATCACCGATCTGCAAACCCAGCAAACCTCGATCAAGTCGCAGATCTCGGCGCTCGGGCAGCTCAAATCCTTGCTGGCCACGCTGCAGACTTCGGCCGAGTCCTTCTCGACCGATCAAAAGATGTTGACGCTCAACGCCGCGTTGACCGACACGACGGTCGGCTCGGCCACGGTGACCAACAGCGCCGTCCAGGGCAGTTATTCGCTTGAGGTCACCAAACTCGCGACCCAGCAAAAGCTCAGCAGCGGTGCCTTCGCTTCCTCGACGACCAGCCTGGGCACCGGCACCGGCAGCATGACCATCGAATTCGGCTCCGTGAACGCCTCGAACGGCGCCTTCACGACCAACACCGACCGTTCCGCGGTGACCATCAACCTGAGCGCCGATCAGATGACGCCGGCCGGCGTGCGCGATGCGATCAACGCCGCGAACAAGGGCGTGAGCGCCAGCCTCGTCAATGACGGCACCACGACGCATGTGGTCATCACCAACAATCAGACCGGCGCAAAGCAATCGATGCGCATCAGCGTCAGCGATCCGGATGGCAACAACACCGACAACAGCGGTCTGTCCGCCCTCGCCTACGATCCGGCGGCCACCGCGGGTTCGGGCAAGAACATGACGTCGTTGAGCACGGCCGGCGATGCGGCGTTCTCGATCGACGGCATTGCGCTGACTTCTTCGTCCAACACCATCAGCAATGTGATGGACGGCATGTCGCTCACCTTGAGCAAGACCAACGCCGGCTCACCAACCACGATCAACGTGACGCAAGACAACACGGCGATCAAATCGACGATCAACGGCTTCATCACGGCCTACAACGCCCTGGCGACGCAATTGAACGCAATGACCAAATACGATGCCTCGACCCAGACCGCGGGCATTCTGCAAGGCGATGCCACGGCACGTTCGATCCAGCAGCAATTGCGCAGCACCGTGACCACGGCCTTCGGCACCGGATCGACCTCGCGACTGGCCGACGTCGGCATCACCATCCAGACCGACGGCACGCTCAAGCTCGACGACACGCGCTTCAACAATGCCTTCAGCAGCAATCGCGACGCGGTCCTGTCCTTGTTCACCAAGGACGCGAGCGGAACCTCGGGCAAAGGCCTGGGCGGCACGATGGACAGCCTGATCGACCGCATGATCAATGTCGACGGGATTCTGACCACGCGCACCGATGGCATGAACACCCGCGTGAAGAACATCGACAATCAGATCAGCACGATCGAAACGCGCCTCGAACAAGTGCAGGCGCGCTACCAACGGCAATACAGCGCGCTCGACGTCACGGTCTCGAACGCCAACAGCCTGACGGCTTATTTGACGCAACAGTTGTCTGCGCTGAGCAAGAACAGCTCGAATTAAAGAGTTGCCGACCGACATGCGCAAAGGTTCAGTTTCCGCCTCGTCCCGCCGTAAACCTCTACAGGTTCCCGTCGGAGACACGCACATGTTTGCCCGCTCACCCATTCAGCAATACGCCACGGTCGGCGTCGAATCCAAGGTTCTTGCAGCCGATCCGCATCGGCTCATCGCGCTGTTGTACGACGGCGCGATCGAAGCGCTGAACCAGTCAGTCGACCATTTGCGCGCCGGCCGCGTCGAACAACGCCAGCGCATGACCAACAAGGCCGTGGCGATCGTGGTCGAAGGACTGCGCGCCTGCCTCAACCGTGAACATGGCGGCTTGATCGCCAACAACCTGGACGCACTGTACGAGTACATCGTGCGCCTGATCTTCGAAGCCAATCGCGCGCAGAACGAAGCCGGCTATGCCGAAGCGATCCGTTTGCTCGACGAGTTGCGTGGTGCATGGGCCGAGATCGATCCGGATGCGCGCAAACGTGCGGTGTCACAGAAAACCATTTCGCCCCCCATGTCCGGACAGGCGCTCGCACGCGCTTTCGTCCTGGCATAGAGGAGCCCTGACTCCGTGCTCCCGACATGTCGCCAGAACTCGAACTCCTCGAATGCTATGAGGCAATTGCCCGTACCAGCGACGAAATGCTGCACGCCGCGAACACGGGCAACTGGCGACAGTTCGATGTCCTCAAGAACGATTGTGCGCAACTGATCGCGCAACAACGTACGCGCGCCGCCGGGGTCAAACTGGCCCCCGACCAGCAGCGCGTGCGTCTGGCAGCCCTGCGCCGTGTGCTTGTGGCCGATGCGCAGATCCGACACCTGACCGAACCCGACATGCACCGCGTCGGCGTCCTGCTCGGCATGACGCAGTCCGGTCCACCCGCGAGCTGAGCGTGCCCCGTGAACAACTCTCCGGTCGCCGACGCGCTGCGCTTCGCCGTCACGCAGACGGTGCGCGCCTTGACCCAGCCGGGGGGCATCCAGGCGGTTGCGGCCGATCTGCAGCACCAGACGCAAGCCCGGCCCGCCAATCTCGCACCGAACACCCAGCAGACTCTCACCGCGCACGCCAACGCGGGCGCCAGCGCATCGGTTGAACTCAGTCCGGCGGCGCTGATGCCGCCGGTCGAGGCGGCCCGGCAGTTGGCCGCCACGCGCGGCGCGGTCGCCACGCCATTGACCGTCGCCATGCTCGAACTGCCGCAACGGCTCGCCGCGAGCCGGCCCGGCGAAGCCATCCATGCGACCGATGCCTTGCGGCTGGCCGCCCAGCTCAAAAGCGAAGCGGAAATGCTGCATCTGGCCGAACAGCCGATCGCGACCATGTTGCGTTCGGTCTCGTCGCACAATGCGATGGCCAATTACGCCGCCATGCAGCCTGCGCTTGCGCGCAAACGCGAAGACACCCGCCCGAGCACGGCACGCCTGGGCACGGCCCAAGACGCGCGCGTCGAAACCAGCGCGGCGGCCTGGCTGCTCGGCACGCGTGAAGCACCCACCGGCACCGAAGCGCGCGCCCTCGGCCCGGCCTCGCCATCGAACAATCCGGCGACGGCAGCCGCCGCCAACCCCACCGCCACGCAGATCCTGCGCGCCGACCTCGCCTACCAGGAGTTCGCCCCCCGGACCGACACGCCCGCGCGGATCGATCTTTATCGCTTCGGCGAACGCGAAGGCAATGGCGGCAACGATGGGGGTGCGATCGAAACCCTCGGCGCCACGATCCATCTGCAATTGCCCGAGCTTGGCGAAGTCGTGGTGACGCTCGCCATCGCCGGCCGCGATGTCGATCTCGCGGTCGCCGCCCCAGGGGCCGCCATCGACGCCTTGCGCGCCGGGGGCGACGATCTCAAGCTCGCGGCGCAAGCCTGGGGGGTGCGCATGCGCGGCATTTCCTACGTGCCCTTCGATCGGCCCGGGAGCCGCACATGACGCTGCCCGCCGATCCTCGCCGCCCGACGCCACCGACCGTGTTCGACGACGCGGCGCCGTCCGCGCCGACGCTGGCGGCGGCCTTGCGCTACAGCCCCACCGACGCGGCGCCACACGTAGTCGCCAAAGGGCGCGGTGCGGTCGCCGATGAAATCGTGCGGCGTGCCATCGCCGCCGGCGTGCCTCGCGTAGAATCCGAAGCGCTTGCGAACGCGCTGGTGCGTGTCGAGCTCGATGCCGCGATCCCGCCCGAGCTGTATCTGGCGGTTGCCGAAGTACTTGCCTGGGTCTATCGCATCGACGCCGACGCACGGCGCACGACGAACCACGACGCCACGCGGAACTAGGACATCTTGGAGCAAAACCCAAGCAGTGCCGACGAACGATTCCGGGTCAATAACCCGGTCGACGTGATGGGCTACCTGCGCGAAGCGACCCGCTCGCGCATCTTGTGCAATGTGCGCGCCGCCGGCCATGGCGAGAGCTATCTGTCGCGCCTGTTCGCGATCGACGACAACACCGATGCCCTGGTTTTCGACACGCCGCGTGCGCCGGTCATCGCGCGGTTGCTGACGCCGGGCGCGACGGTCTCGATCGAACTGACCCTGCACCATGTCCGCATCCATTTCGACGCATCGATCCGCCAGATCGGCGCCTACCAGGGCGAACCGTCGCTGTTCGTCGCGATTCCCGACGCCATCGTCCGCTTGCAGCGGCGCGAGAACTACCGCATCAGCGTACCCGCGCGCCGTTCGGTACGGCTGACCCTCAACCCCGAGCATCCCGGATTGCGCAACCTGAAGCTCGCCGACCTGAGCTGCGGCGGCGCGTCGATCACGTTGTCGGGCACGCTCGATGAATATCCGACCGGCAAGGTCTTCGAGCATGCGCAACTGAGCCTCGACGAAGACACCGAATTCATCGTCGACGCCCGGGTGCGCCATGCGAGCGCGCTGCGCATGTCGGGCCTGGTCGGCGAGCTGCGCATCGGCCTGCAATTCACCAACACCCCGCCCGGCTTCGAACCGGCGGTCGCGCGGTTCTTCTGTTGCGAGCGCTCGCCCTGCCAGGCGCCCCCCCTGCCGGTGGGCCTCTGGGTGCTCCGCCCCGCCGCGTCCGTCGTCTTGACGTGCTGGCCGCCCGCCCCCGAGGCGCGGTAGGCGTCGATCCGCAGCCGGTGCTGCACGTCCTGCGCGAGGCGCTGGAACGCCAGCGCGTACAGCCACTGGAAGAAGCTCTCGAACGCGAAGATGACGACCGTCAGCGCGCCGACCGCGAGGAGGAGCGCGCCCACGGTGAGCGTCGCGTAGTACAGGACGTCCCGCGTGTCGATGACCCCCCGCGCGAGGTTCGCGAGGTGGGCGACCTCCTCGCGGGAGATCGACGCGGCAGGGGTCTCAGGCATGCTGACGATCCTAGAGGCCACCCGAGCCAACCCCGAGACGGGATCGGGCGTCCTCATGGGTGACAGCACACCCGAGGAGGATGCCGTGGCCCGACCACCGACCGGCGCCGAGTTCACCGAGTTCGCGGCGAAGCTCGACATCCCCGACCTCACGTTCATCCCGATCTCGGCACTCAACGGCGACAACGTCGTCCTCGACATCTCGTCGACGATGTCCGGGATGCAGGAGTACCTGGTCAGTAAGGGGGTGCCCCTCGTCGGGATGATCACGCTCCCCGAGACGTCCGCCCAGGTCGAGGCCGCGATCAAGCGGAAGTACCTGCTCGCGTGGAGCGTCATGTTCGGCCCGGTCCATGTGGCGCGGAAGGTGCTGCGCAGGCCGGCGCCTCCCTCGGCCGCCGTGAAGTTCGTGCTCGACTGAGCGGACGTCAGCGGGCGAGCGACAGCAGTTCGACCTGGGTCGAACCCGCACGGTCGTCGACCGCCACCACCATGTAGCCGAGTGCTCCCGCCGCGCGGTGGCGCGAGTCGTGCTTGCCGCGACGCACCCTGGAGGGAGAGAGATCGACGACCTCGCTGGCACCGGGATCGAAAGCGGTCACGATGTATCTCGAAGAAGCCGGTCTGCTGCCTGAGCTCGAGAAGCTCGGCTTCGGCTTCGTCGACGGCCGGCCGACCGCCGCCCCGGCGCCGCGCAAGCCGAAGAAGGACTCGGTCGCGGCGCTGCTCG
>CAXBRX010000049.1:0-13362 GCA_963977835.1 uncultured Derxia sp. | reverse complement strand
GTCTGATCGGGCAGGGCTATTACGGCACGGTCACGCCGCCTGTGATCCAGCGGAATATTTTTGAAAATCCGGCATGGTACACGGCTTATACGCCTTATCAGCCGGAGATCAGCCAAGGTCGTCTTGAAGCGCTGTTGAACTTCCAGACGATGATTTCCGATCTCACGGGCCTTGATGTTTCGAATGCGTCGCTGCTCGATGAAGGAACGGCCGCCGCTGAAGCGATGGCGCTTTGCCATCGCTCGGCAAAGGGCAAGTCCAATACTTTCTTTGTTGACCATCACTGCCATCCGCAGACCATTGCGCTGATCGAGACCCGCGCGGCCCCGCTGGGCTGGAAGGTGATCGTCGGCAACCCGTTCACCGATCTCGATCCCGTCGACGTGTTCGGCGCGATCTTCCTCTTGCCTGGCCTCGCCGCGTGGTTCGACCGCTCGGCACGGCTGGTCAAGGCACAGACCCGGCCGGCGCCGCCGATGGCCGTTGCCTCGCGCCGCAAGGCTGTGGCGCAAGCCGCCAGCGTGGAGGGTTGAGCCGTGATGGCCCTCGCAGCAGCCGCCGCGCCGGCGATCGACCGCTACGACAGCCTGCTCGGCACGCTGTACGACGCGGCGCTGGCCAGCGGCAAGGGCGTGATCGTGGCTGCGCCGCACTTCGGCAACTGGGAGCTCGTCGCGCTCGCCTTCCCGCATCTGCCGCTTGAAGCCGCAGCCCCCGGCGACGGCCGTGCGCGCGCCTTGGTGCGCCAGCATCGCATCGCCTGCCTCGATGCCGCGGCCGCGGCGGCTGGTGTGCGCCTGGGGCAAAAACGTGCAAATGCGCTCGCGCTATGCCCTCAGCTCGACCTGATCGAACGCGACCCCACGCGTGAACGCCAGGCCATCGAAGCCGCTGCGCTGGCGCTCATGCGCTTCACCCCGGCCATTGCACGCGTGGAATGCGCCATCGCGCCCGAATTCGGCGCCGAGGCCGGCTTACTGCTCGAAGTGCAGGCCAGCCTGCGCTTGTTCGGCGGCGCCCAAGCCTTGCTGCATGCGGTGCGCTACACCCTGGCCGAACTCGGCCTGAGCGCCGAGACCGCCTGTTTTCCGACCGCCACCGGCGCCTGGCTGCTCGCACAAGCGGCCATCGCCGGTGCCGCCCCGCCCGATGGCACCGACGCCTTGCAAACCCTCGATGCCTTGCCGGTCCAGGTGCTCGATGCCGCCCAATCCCAGCTCGACGCCGTGGTCGGCATCGGCGCCACCCGCTTGCGCCAATTGCGGCTTTTGCCGCGCGCCGGCCTGGCGCGCCGGTTCGGCCAGGCCTTGCTCGACGAACTCGACCGCGCCTATGGCGATGCGCCCGATCCGCGCGCCTGGCTCACGCCGCCCGAGGAATTTCATGCCCAGCTCGAATTGTTCGCACGCGTCGAACAAGCCGAGGCCTTGTTGTTCGCAGCGCGCCGGCTGCTGGTGCAATTGGTCGGCTGGCTGGCGGCACGCCAGGCCGCGGTGCGCGAATTCACGCTCGAACTCGAACACGAGTTCTACAAGACCGCCGATCGCGCACGCAGCCACCTGACGATCGCCTTGGCCGAACCAACGCGCGACCTCGATCATCTCGTGCTGTTGCTGCGCGAGCATCTGGCACGCACCACCCTGGCCGCACCGGTGCTTGAACTCGCGCTGCACGCCACGCGCCTCGAAACCGGTGTCCCCGTCAATGCCGAGTTGTTTCCGACCCAGGCCAACGAGGCTGCGAGCCTGACCCGGCTCATCGAACGCCTGTCGGCCCGGCTCGGTCCGCAAGCGATCGAATGCCTAGAACTCGTGGAAGACCATCGCCCGGAAGCCGCGCAAAAACTGGTGCCTTATGCCCAGGCGCAGCGCACCACCAGCCAGGCGGCGCGCACCGAGGCCGTGCATACCGAACCGCCTGCCGCACCGCGCCCCGCCTGGCTGCTGCCTGAGCCCATCAGGCTGCCGGTACGCCAGCATCGGCCTCAACATTGCGGGCCGCTGACCCTGATCGCCGGGCCCGAACGCATCGAGGCCGGCTGGTGGAACCGGATCGCCTGCCGCGACTATTTCATCGCCGAAAACCAGGACGCGGAATTGCTCTGGATTTATCGCGAGCGCCTGACCGGCGGCGATGAGCAATGGTATTTGCAAGGCAAATTCGCCTGAAGCCCGACCCGTAGGAGCCGCCCATGACCACTGCCTTGCGCCAACTCGCCAACATCGGCCCCGCCATGGCGCGCGATCTCGAATTGCTCGGCATCACCAGCGTCGAAGGGCTGGCGCGCGCCGATGCCGACACCTTGTATTTGCGTTTGCAGACCTTGACCGGCAGCGATCAAGACCCTTGCGTCTGGGACACCTTCGCCGCCGCGATCCATCAAGCGCGCACAGGAGAAGTCACGCGTTGGTGGGATTGGACGCCGGTACGCAAGGAAAGACAGGCGGCCGGCCAATTCCAGCGCCGACCGACGGATGCCCAGTGACTACACCCGGCCTTTGGTTTCCGAGGCCGAGTAATTGCTGAAATGCCCTTCGCGCGCAGCCTGACGCCGCGCCGAAGACACGATGCCGGCGGTCTTGCCTTGCGGCGCGACCAGCGACACCTGTTTTTCGAGTTGCCGGCTGCCGCATTCGGGGCAGACCGGCTCGGTGGAGGATTGCACGAACAATTCGAAGGTCTTGCCGCAGCCCGTGCAATGAAAATCGAAGATCGGCATCGTGGTTCCTGTCGGAATGACTGTCGGATTTGCGACAAGGAAGGCATGACGATGCCTCCCCGCGCTCGGTTCATCCTTCCGTGAGCAAGATCGATGCCGTCCCCGAGGCCAACCGCCGCTCAGACGTCGATTGCGCCGGCCGAGCCGACTTCCTTGCGCAAAGCAAACTTCTGGATCTTGCCGGTCGACGTTTTGGGCAATTCCTTGAACACCACCGCGCGCGGCACCTTGAAGCCGGCCAGATGCTTCTTGCAATGCGCGATGATTTCCTCGGCCGTGACCTTGGCGCCCGGGCGGATTTCAAGGAAGGCGCATGGCGTTTCGCCCCATTTTTCGTCGGGCTTGGCGACCACGGCCGCCACCAGCACGGCCGGATGGCGATAGAGCACGTCTTCGACTTCGATCGAAGAAATGTTCTCGCCGCCCGAAATGATGATGTCCTTGCTGCGGTCCTTGATCTTGACGTAACCGTCGGGGTACATGACCGCAAGGTCGCCCGAATGGAACCAGCCGCCCTCGAAGGCTTCCTGGGTCGCATGCGGGTTCTTCAAATACCCCTTCATCGCGATGTTGCCGCGGAACATGATCTCGCCGATGGTCTCGCCGTCGGACGGCACCGGCTGCATGGTGAGCGAATCGATGACCGCCACTTCGCGCTGCAAGTGGTAGCGCACGCCCTGGCGTGCATTCAGGTGGGCACGTTCGCCCACGTCGAGCGCGTCCCATTCCTCGTGCTTGACGCAGACGGTGGCCGGGCCGTAGACCTCGGTCAGGCCATACACATGGGTGATGTCGAAGCCCATTTGTTCCATGCCTTCGATCATCGCGGCCGGCGGGGCAGCGCCAGCGACCATGGCCTTGACGGTGTGCTTGATGCCGGCCTTCATCTCGTCGGGCGCGTTGATGAGCAGGCTATGCACGATGGGCGCGCCGCAATAATGCGTGACGCCATGCGCGCGGATCGCATCGAAGACGAGTTGCGCGTCCACCTTGCGCAGGCAGACGTTCACGCCCGCGCGCGCCGCAACGGTCCACGGGAAGCACCAGCCGTTGCAATGGAACATCGGCAGCGTCCAGAGATAGACCGCATGCTTGGGCATGTCCCATTCGAGGATGTTGGAGATCGCGTTGATCGCCGCGCCGCGATGGTGGTAGACCACGCCTTTGGGGTTGCCGGTCGTGCCCGAGGTGTAATTGAGCGCGATCGCATCCCATTCGTCGCGCGGCAGATGCCAGGCGAATGCAGGGTCGCCGCCCGCGATGAACTCGGCGTATTCGATGCTGCCGATACGCTCGCCATTGCCTTTGTATTCGGCGTCGTCCACATCGATCACCAGCACCGGCTCGGTCCGCTGGCGCAGCGCCAGCGCCTTTTTCATCACGCCGGAAAACTCGCGGTCGACGATCACGGCCTTGGCTTCGCCATGGTCGAGCTGGAAGGCGATGGCTTCGGCATCGAGGCGCGTGTTCATGGTGTTGAGCACCGCGCCCAACATCGGAATGCCGAAATGCGCTTCGACCATGGGCGGCGTATTGGGCAGCATGACCGCCACGGTGTCGCCCACGCCGAGACCGCGCTTGCCTAAAGCACTCGCCAGACGCCGGCAATTCGCATAGGTCTCGCTCCAGGTCTGACGCAAGGCGCCATGGATGATCGCCGTCTTGTTGGGGTAGACCGCCGCCGTGCGTTCAATGAACGACAACGGCGACAGCGGGGCGTAATTGGCTTCGTTTTTGTCCAGCCCCTGCAGATAAATATTGGTCATGAAAGAAAGTCTCCGCTTCTGTTCAGATCAAACGAGTGCATCAATCAAATGACGTACACCACCACGGTGACGAAATGGGCCGCGCTGCCGCCGAGCACGAACAAATGCCAGATGCCGTGGGCTGGCGGCCATTTTTCGTCGAACAAATAAAACACGATCCCGAGCGTGTAGATCGCCCCACCCGCGACCAGCCAGGCAAACCCGCCACCGCTGAGTTGACGCATCAAGGGCAACACGGCGATGAGTGCCATCCAGCCCATGAGCACATAGATGGCAAGCGACAGCCAGCGCGCGCCACGCGCAAACCAGATCTCCTGCACGATGCCGAAGACTGCAAGCCCCCAGATCACGCCGAACAAAGACCAGCCCCAACCGCCGCGCAAAGTCACCAGCGTGAACGGCGTATACGTACCCGCAATCAGCAGATAGATCGCGCAATGGTCGAACTTGCGTAGCACGTCTTTGGCCGGGCCGCGCAGGCTGTGATAAAGCGTGGAGGCCGTGTAGAGCAACACGAGCATGGCGCCAAAAATGCTCGACGCGACGATCTTCCACGGATCGCCCTGCTGTGCGGACAGGGTGATGAGAATCACCATGCCGGCCACGGCCAGTACTGAACCGAACAAGTGCGTCAGACTATTGAAACGTTCACCGCGATACACCGCAAACCCCTTTTCCTGTCTTCAAGATTGATGGTGACGCATCGAGCGGATGCGTAGCGATTTGGTCGCCAACACGATCTCTCGCAAAAAACTCACCAGGGCGCCGATCAAGGCCAGCAGCGCCAGAATGAACAACCACGCGACCCAGAACGACACATCGGTCGCCAAAAACGCGCCAATGAAGGCGGTGACGATCACCGAACAGACGAGCAAGGCCGACAAAGTGCACAAGGTGATCGCCCAGTAAACGCGCTTGGCGCGCCGGGCCAGCGTATCGAGTTCGGCATCGAAACCCGCGCGGCGTTCCTCGGCCGCCTCGGCAAACATCGCCTCGATCTTGCGCCCGCGGTCGATGATGCGCCCCAAGCGGCTGATCAGCACATTGAGCAAGGCGCCGATGCCGGTCAGCAGAAAGACCGGTGCCACCGCCAACTGAATGACATGCGCGATCGCCTCGACGCCGATCTTGAAATCCATGAGCCGCCTGATCCGCCTGGAAATTTGGATGCATTGCATTATCGCCGCAATGCAGGATGACGCTTGTCTCGAATTCCTACAGCCATGACAAGGATGCCGCGCCGCAGCCTAGCTGCCTCCGCAACTGCCGCCGCAGCCTCCGCCACAGCCACCACCGCCGTCGCCACCTGACCCGCCATCGCCGCCGCCGTCACCAGACGAACCATCGCCGCCTGCGCCGCCTTCACTGATGAAACCGCCGGCACAAGCATAGCCGTCGCCGCCAATGACGCCGCCGTCCGCGCCGTCGGTATCGGGCCCCGGCATAGGCTGCAAGGAATAGTGCAAAGCATCGGGCAGCGAGAGCTTTTCATCGATCGCGAACAGCAAAGGCATCCGTGTCGGTCGGCGTGCGTTGATGTTCTCCTCGCGACAGGATTCCCACCAGGTGCGCCTCAAAGCCAGATCGCTTTGCGGATTGCTGCCCATGCGCGCCACCGGCAGATGATGAAAGTAGCGTCCAAACGCCCGCCGACAAAACCGGTGGTATTCGGCGGTGTCGAGGATGAAGGCATGCCACAGCGCATCCACGCCTTTGGACGGCATGGCGATCAGCAAAGGCTGGGTGCGCAGGTGGATCAGAAAAAACTCACGCAGGGCTCGCGCGATCAGATGCATGTCCTTGAGCTGCAAATGCGGATAGACCTGATGCACTTGCGCGAACAAATGGTCCGGAAAGACATAGCCGCGGATGTGTTGGTCGCGCTTGGCGTCGCGTGCAGCGCCCCAGAACACCCAGAGGATGAAGCCGCCAATGATGCCGGCCACACCGCAAAACATGAGAAACAACGGACCGACTTCGCTCATCTTCGACCGAAAGACATGGAATGATGGGTGCGGCACCTCATGGCTTGCGCGTCGCGCAAGCGCTGCCCTCGCAGACGAACGTCGCCTCGCGCTTGAGCTTCGGAATCCATTGCGCAACCTGGCGCTCGAGCACCGCGATCCGATCGGGCGTCAGGGTGCGCAGATACTTGGCGTCTTGCGAGAACCATTCGCCCTGGTAGCGGCCCATCTCGGCAATCGCGTCTTCGATCGGCATGCCGTTGAAGATGCGGTACGCCGCCACCATGACCCCGGTGCGATTGCGGCCGGCACGGCAATGCACGTAGATGGGCTTGGGCTGACTGCGCGTGATGGCGATGAACCGCGCCACCCGATCATCGACCGTGCTGGGCGCGATCACGACCATCGGCTCCCAATCGACGACCCGGAAATATTCGATCTCGCGCTTGCCCGAGGCGGTCGGCGCGGCATCGTTGAAGGCGTCGATGTCTTCATGCAGCCATTCGAGGTTGACCACGGTCTTGACGCCGCGCTCGACCAGGGCGGTGGCGGCAGCCTTGCTGGGCTTGGCGCCGCGCCAGAGCGTGCCGGCATCGACGATGCAGGAATTCTCGATGCGCGCATCGAGCGGTGTTGCGCAAGCGGCTTCCTGAGCATGCAACGGGGCAAGGCCGAGCGCACACACGCCCGCCAGCAGGATCGACCCGATGTTCCATTTCGACTGAAGCACTGCGTTCCCTCCGTTGGCGGTAGCCCGGACAATGGCGGCGCGACTTTAGCGCACGCGCGCCTGTGGCCCGGATTGAAGTGCGCGCGGCAGATACCGGTAATGCCCGGTGATCGTGTACGCAAACAGGACATCTTCGACGCTGACGCCGCGGCCGATGTTGTGGATCATCAAGGGCACGCCATCGCGCGTGCGCTCGGCGGCTACGATGCCGATGTGCGGCACACCGGACGGCAGTCTCCAAGTCACCAGATCGCCGGGATGATAATCGGCCGCGTCCTGCGTCACCGGCAGCAGCGCGCCTTTGCGCTCGAAAAACGTCGCCAGATTGGGCACGCGCCGATGATCGATGTTCGGATCGGGACGCCGGTTGCCCCAGGTGCGCGGATACGCGCTCCAGGCTTGGCGCATATCCTCGTTGACCAGCACTTGCAGATCGACACCGAAATGGCGATAGGCGCGCACCACCACATCGGTACAGACCCCGCGATCGATCGGGACATCGCCGCCCGGGTAAGCGAGCGTCCGGTAAGCGCCGTCGTAATGCACGGTCACGCCGACCTGGCGTTGCGCAGCCTGCGCCAATGCCGCCGCGCCCGAAGCCGCCGCCTGCACGGTGCCGCCGCAACACAGCGCGCACCAGCACAAGACCCAACCTACGATACGCATGCGGAACATTCTCCTCAATTCGATGGTGTGCTGCCGCCGTCTGCTCGCACTGGCGCAAACCCAGGCGCCTGTTGGCCATACGCGCGCTCGACCAAGGCGATGCGCAATTCGTACTGTGCGTACCAGGTTTGTTTGCCTTGCGTCTGCGCGGCCTGGTGTTCGACGTGCGCACGCCATTGCGCAATCGCGTCCAGACTCGCCCAGTACGACACGGTGATGCCGAACCCATCGGCCCCGCGCGCGCTGTCGACGCCCAGGAACCCCGGCTGCTCGCGCGCCAATTCGACCATGCGGTCGGCCATCGCCGCATACCCTTGAGCATCGGCGGGCGTGCGTTGCGAAGCGAAGATCACCGCGTAATACGGCGGTTCGGGCGTGGCGGCAAATTCTGGATTCGACATGACGGACTCCTCGATGGACAGGCCGGGCGCCTGCGTCATTGGTCAGTGGCTGGGTTCAGACGATAGTCGGTGCCATAAACCTCGCACAGCCGTGCAAGCCCGGGCGTGGGTGGCGGCGCGGCCTTCCAGTCGTTGCCTTCGCGCCGCGACACCTGGCAGTCGCTGCCTTCGACTTGGTCGCTGCCCTCTTTCAACAAGACGCCCACGGTGATCATGTACGCCATCGCGCTTTCATCGATTGGACGGTCGGTGGCGTCGGTGCGGTACAGATGGAATTCCCACGAGCAGCAACTCGCGCGGCCGCCTTCGATCAAGTATCCATCCTGAAGGCGAAGGTCGGCATAACCGCCGCTGAAATATTCGAACATCGAACGCTTGTCGGACGCCAGCTTGTAGATCGTGCCCTCGCAATTGGGGCCGGCGCCGCACATGCCCCGCACCTCGATCTCGAACTGACCATCGGCCTCGAGGTCGATCGAATGCGCACCGCCCGTCGACGCTTCTTCGATCGATTGGCTCAGGGTCAACACGCTATACGCCTTGTGCTTGGCATCCGGCCGGTAGCTGACGCGGATGTTGCGCTGATCCTGATCGGGGCATTCTTCCTGCCGCAAAATGAGAGCCGACCCGTCGCGATTCGCGATGGTTTGCGTGTTCACCGTGCATTTGGCCTCGGCGGCCCAGGGCAGTGCCAGTCCGGCCAGCAACGTCATGACGACAGCCCCACACTTCATCCAATGCTTCATGGCTGCTCCCATGCATAGGCCGTGCGATCGCCTCGCACACTGCCGAAAATTCATGTGCCCCACCGGGCCAACCGCGTATCGACACGTGCGCACAAGGCTTGCACTTGTTGCGCGTCCAAGCGCTCGCACCGATAGAACGACTGCATCTCGAATCGGCATTGCGGCGCGCAGGTGCCCAACAATGCGGTCTTGAGCACCGCACGCACCGGGCGACGCATCACCAGACGATCGACCCACCAGGGCGAACCCAGCGTGGTGATGGCCAAGGCATGCCGCAAACGCCCGAGGCGCGCGCGTATCGGCCCGAGATCGTCGGCATGATCGTAGGCCACACCGGGTGCCCAGACGCGATCGAACCAGCCTTTGAGCATGGCGGGCAGACTGAACCACCAGGTCGGGAACACCAGCACGATGGCGTCGGCGCCTTGCAGACGCGCGATGTCGTGTTCGACGCCGCCACCCGCATAGGGTCCGTCGTAATAGCTGGCGCGCTCGGCCGTGCTCAAAGCCGGCGCAAATTCTTCGCGATACAGGTCGACCAGTTCGACGGTATGGCCACCGCGTTCGAGCGCGACGACCGCCGTGCGGGCCAACGCCGCGCACAGGCTGTCGGCCAAGGGATGAGCGAGCACGACCAGGCAATGCATGGCGGCCTAGCCCATGCCAACGCCCGGCGCAACGCCGCGCCGACGAATCAACGCACGAAGCTTTGCAGGCATTGCTGTTCGGTCGGGTTCAGTTCGCGATCTTTGCTGACGTCGGCGAATTGCGCCTTGGTCAGACGCACGCCATGCTGCCTCAATGCATCGACCACCGCCCTTGCCTGCTCAGCTTCGCTTTCATACGGATCGCGGCAAGCGCGCAGCACATCGTCGTCATCGGGCTTATGGCGTGCGACCACGCCTGCGGCCAGCAGCCCCTCGATCATCTTGGGAGAACGATGGTCGATCGCAAGGCCCAACAGGCTGACGTCATACGGCCCGGCCTTGTTGAATTTGCTGCGCGCATAACCATGCGCGAGCAGAAATTGCAGATATTCGGGCTTGTCGGCTTGCACGACCCCGCGCAGCAATTGGTCCGAATCGCCGGTGTTGATGTCGGCACCTTCGGCGATCATCAACTCGATCATCGTGACGGTCGATGCGTCTTGCACATCGAAAGTCGTTGCGAAACTGTTGTCGAACAATTGCGCCGAGGCCGTCTTCAGCGTCAAACCTTGCGCCTTGCCCTGTTCGACCAGCCATTGCACCACGGGCAGTCGCTGGGTGGCGCAGCGCTCGTCGCTGCACGTCGCGGCGGCATGGACGAGCTCGCCGTAGCGCTCGCCCGACTGCGCGTCGAGGCCGAGCGCGCTATGCGCGGCGAGCGCTTGCAAGATATCGAGCCGACCATGCAGGGCCGCCTGCATGGCCCAATCGGTGTCGTACGACGTGTCATACCAGCGCGACGACGGGCCGCCCGCATTCGCGCGCAGCCATTCGCGGTCGAATTCCTCGGCGGTGCCATCGGTGATGGCCTGGGTCATTTTGTAGCTGGGCGACGCGCGCATCTGCATGTCGTCGTAACGCTCGCGCGCGCCGTTGACCACAAGCAGCGCAATCGGCATCACGATGAAAGCACCGTGCGCAAGCATCGCCCAACTGCCCTCGCCATCCTTGCGATTCGCGAGGTAAAGCAGGCTGACGATGCCCGAATGAATGAAGGCGAGAATGAAGGCGACGGCACAGACGAGCAGATCGAAATCCGAACTCCCGCCCGATGAAGAATGCTCGTAGCGCATGGCGGTGAGCATCGCCAGCAGCGCCAGCGCGGTCAGCACCAAGCTGGCGCGCAGATAGAACTTGAACATGAGAATGCCTGTGACCTTGACCCCGCGAGTCTACACAGACCGCGCCGCACATCGCGGCGCGGGCGCGTAAACGCTCAATCGACCTCGGTCGGGATCAACGCATTGAGGAACTCCGCCGCTTCGGCCAGACGTGCCTCGCTGGCCAGCGTCGAGACATGGCTCGCACCAGGGCGCAGATCGATGCAGACCTCGCAGACGCCGGGGCTCCACAGATACGGCAGCACGATGAGAAAGTCGTCGGCATGGCGATCCTGGAACTGACAGACGGCGCGCAGGAAAGGCAGGTTGAGCATGTACTCGAAGATGTTCTCCGAGAATTGCAGGATGCCGAATTGCCAGACCTCGGTCTTTTCATCGTAGACGGAGCGCGTGCAACTCCAATCGAGATCGCGCCAACTCGCAATGCCGTCGTCGGCGATGCCCAGGCGGTCGGCCATCTCGGCCGAAATCCGCTTGATCCAACCGGGCGTGGCGGGTCCGCCGGAGAATTCGACTTCCGACAACCAGGTCATCCAGTCATCGAAATCGGAGGGCACGGCCATCGGGCTGCGCAAATAATCTTCGAACGCGGCGCGGGACAGATGGGCACGCAGATACAGGGAACTCGGTTCGGACATGTCGGCGATCGTTTGAAGGATGTTCATCGCGTCATGAGGCGATGAGCGGATGCGAAAACAGCCGCACGATGCCGTGTCGGACGACACGTATCCATGACATGACGCAAGATCGTATCGACGTGACACGCGCGTATCGCGACGACCGCCACAATGAACTAGCCCCATGGCGCTACGTACTTACACGATCGCACCGAATGTGGGCGCAAATGTAAACCGCAACACCGCGCTTGGTCAGCGCTTGGCGCTGCGCGTGCTCTTGCGCGTTTTACCGCCGGCCGATGCGCGCGGCATGCGCGTCTTGGGCAGAGGAAGTTCAGCGGCGGTGAGACGGATCAAGGACGCAATCCACGCGCGATCATCGAGCCGTTCGCGCACCACCCAATGCGGCTTGGCGCCCGGATACGGAAAGCCTTCTTCGATCGGCTCGGCCGCGGCACGCGCGCCTGCGGTCGGTTTGACGAACAAACAGTTGTCGCAGACGAAGGCCACCACCTTCGCATCGCAATAGATGGCGAACTCGCCGAACATGCGGCGATACGTGATGAGGCCGGCGTCGCGCATCTGCTCGCAGACGTATTCGGCGAATTCGAAGTCGGAAGCCATGGGGCGGTGCTCCTATGCCAGACCATCTGGCGCGCGCAATGTAAGCCGGGCTGCTGACAGGCGCTGTCAGGAAAGACCCGGCCATGCACGCGGCCGCTACAATCGCGCCCGGCGCGCATGGTGCGCGCGGTCTGTCGGTTCATGCCATTTTGGTGCAGGTGTGTCGTGTCCAATAAAAAACTTCTCCTTGCTGGCGCCGCCGTGGCGCTGGTGCTTGCCGGTTCCGTTCTTGGCCTCGCATTGACGCGCAAACCGCCGGCTGCGCCGCCCGCCGCGGCAGCGCCTGCAACGACACCCGTCACCGATGTGGCCGCGCTTTCCGGCGATCTCAAGGAAGTGCTCGCCGCGTATCGCAAGATCATCGTCTTGCTGGCCGACGAACAAACGCTCGATGCCGCCCAGCGCGAATCCGCCAATACGGTTGGCCAGGCCTTGTTCCATGACAACCTCGCGCGCACGGCCAAGATCGACGCGACGCTCACGGCACTGGTCAGATCGAACGACCCGGCGCGCTTCGACGCGCTCGACAAACTGCTGGCCTACATCGAAAGCGACCCGGAATTGTTCGACGCCGACCGGCTCGCCTTTCGCGAAGTGCTCGAAACGCTGCGCACGACGATCGCCAAAGACGGCTCTTTGCCTGCGGTCAAGGAACACAAGCGAATTTCCGAAGACCTCGATGCGATCGCCGAGATCGAGCGCAATTACGAAAAGGAAATCCGCAGCATCTTCGATCGGTTCGAGACCCGCGCGATCGAACTCAAGCGCGAAAAATGGAGCGATTACGTCGCGCATCTCAAGAAGCTCTACAACCGCGAACAGATCCTCAAGGATTACGGCGTGGTCACGCCCTACCCCGAGGCGGCCGACGCCAAGGCGCGCGACGAGAACGAAGAAATCTTCGGCCGCGGCTTGCCCAAAAAGACCGTGGTCCTGACCTTCGACGACGGCCCGCACCGCGTGTATTCCGACGAGATCGTCGCCATCCTCAAGCAATACGACGCGCCCGCGATCTTCTTCGAAGTCGGCCGCAATCTCGGCAAGCTCGATGCCGATGGCAAGCCCAAACTCAATGGCGGCGCCGAGGTATCGCGCCGCCTGATGGAAGAAGGCTATGCGGTCGGCAACCACAGCTTCACGCATGCGCAACTCTCAAAAGAGAGCGGCGACAGCCTGAAGTCCGAAATCTTCGACACCGATGCGCTGCTCAAGGCCGTCGACGACAAACGCTCGGATCTGTTCCGCTTCCCTTATGGCGCGCGCAATGCCGAAGGGCGGCAATTGCTGTCGCAAGCGCAACT
>CAXBRX010000048.1:0-13385 GCA_963977835.1 uncultured Derxia sp. | reverse complement strand
CTGCTGCCTGATCAGGCCGCCTGCCAGACCGATTTGAAAGCGGTGGACACGGCCATTGCCATCAACGCGACTTCGCCGGTGCTGTTCGCCGAAGCGCTCGTGCGGCAGATGACGGCGCGCGCGCATGGCACCCTCGGCATCATCGGCTCGGTGGCCGGCGATCGTGGAAGGCGTTCAAATTATGTGTACGGCGCGGCCAAGGCGCTCGTCGACCGGTATGCACAAGGCTTGCAACATCGCCTCGCCGGTTCGCCGGTGCGCGTGGTGCGCATCAAACCCGGCCCGACGCGCACCCCGATGACGGCCGAACTCGGCATGCCCTCCAAACGGCTTGCCGATCCGGCGCTGGTCGCGCGCGACATCGTGCGCGGCATGGCAGCGGGCAAGGTGGTCGTCTATACGCCTTGGCCCTGGCGCTGGATCATGCTCATCATCCGGCACATCCCGGCCTTCGTGTTCGCGCGCATCAACCTCTGAAAGCCCGGCGCACGAGAGCTGGCAACAGCCCCAGGCGCGCGGCCCAACGCCAGACCAGGGCCACACCCGCGAGGCCGAAGACCGCAATCAGCCCCAGGCGCAGCGGCCCGGTCGCGAGATGCACGAGGCCTCCACCCGCTGCGACCAGCAGCGCACAGCCGAGCAAGGACACCGCTTCGCGCCCGACCGCGCGCATATGCCCATGGCGCCCGGCCAGCCAAAGCAAGGCCCAGGCATCGATCAAGGCGCGCAGACTCCAGGCCAACGCGGCGCCGGGCAAGCCCCAGGACAGCGTCATCGGCAGCATGACCGCCATGTAGAACGGCAACTCGGTCAGATGCAGCTTGCCGGTCAGGTCGGCGCGGCCGGCCGCCTGCAAGGCCGCATACGGCACTTGCGCCACGCTGTTGGCCAACAGCCCGACCGCAAAAATCGCCGTCACTCCGGCGCTGCCTTGCGCAAACGCCTCACCCATCCATAAGCGCAAAGCGGGTTCGGCAAGTACCGCGAGCGCGAGCGACATCGGCAAGGCAAGTGCGAGCGCGGCGACGAAACTGCGTTCACCCACGTCGTGTTGCCTGGCGGCGTCAGCCTGGCCATGCGCTTGCGCGAGCATCGGAAAAATCGTGCTCGCCAGCGCGGCCGGCAACAGCAGCATGCGCAACACCACGTCCTGGGGCACGATGTAATAGGCCGCCGCGGTCAGCGCGCACAAGGCGGTCACCGCAAAGCGGTCGAAATTGACCATCAACGGGCCGACCACACTCGTCACCGTGTACCAGCCGCCTTCGATCAGCAAGGGCCGCAAGGGCAAGGACGCGTGATGCGCACCCCGGCCGGGCAGGGCACGACTCGCCGCCCAGGCGTGCGCCACGAAAGCCAGCACGCGGCTCAAGGCGATACCGGCGACGAGCGCAGGCAAGGTCGGCCAGCCCAGCACGATCAAGGTCGGCGCAAGAAACGACAGCGCGCCGAAGATGATCTTGAGCAGATTGGAAACCCCGAACTGCTGGCGCCCTTCGAGCACGCCGCGCAGCACCCCCGTCACCACCACCAGCGGCAGGGTCAACAAGACGATGCGCAACGCACTCTGGGCTTCCAGCACCAAGTCTGCTGCGGTCGCTTTGCCGATGATGGCCTGCACCGGGACCCAGGCCAGCAGCACCGACAAGACCACGGCCACCGCGAACAGCAGCAGGCAGATGCGCCATACCAATGCGCGCTCGATGGCGAATTGCTCGGCGGTGGCGGCCTGAGCGACGCGGCGCGCGACCACGCGCGCCAGGCCCAGGTCGAGCAGCCCCAAATACCCGATCAGGGTCCAGGCCAATCCAAGAAAGCCCAGGCGGGCGGTGCCGGCATGGTGAGCGATCACCGGGACCGCAATGAGCGCGATCAAGGCGGGCGCCGCGTTGCCCAAAGCATTGAGTAAGAAGTTGCGAAAGGCGGGGCGGTTCGATGCGGTCATGACGGACAATGGCGGCGCTGTAACGTCTTTAGGTGGCTTGCGGGATTCCTTTTGCGTGCTAAAACTCAAAAGGCGACGTCCATGAGGGCCACGACGGCTGGTCCGGTAAGTCTCGCACCTTTTCCCAAAATGTCTGAACCGCTCGTCTCCGTCGCGCTATGCACCTACAACGGTGCCGAATTCCTGGAAGCCCAGTTGTGGAGCATCCTGGAACAGACGCGCCCGGTCGACGAAATCGTCATCTGCGACGACGGTTCGACCGATGACACGGCGGCGGTCGTCGCGCGTGTGGCGGCGGCCACGTCCACACGCATCGTTTTCGAGATCAACCCGAACAAGCTCGGCATCACACGCAATTTCGAGCGCGCCATTTCGCTCACCCGCGGCGATCTGATCTTCCTCAGCGATCAGGACGATCTTTGGTATCCGACCAAGGTGCGCGACATGCTGGCCGCCTTCGCGCGCGATCCCGATCTGCAATTGCTGCACACCGATGCGCGCCTCGTGAACCAGGCCGGCACCGCGTTGGGCGCGACCTTGTTCGATGCGCTCGAGCTCACGCCGATCGAGCGTCAGCAAGAACACGACGGCGACGCATTCGACGCCTTTCTGCGGCGCAATCTCGTGACCGGCGCCACTGCGGCGTTCCGCCGCGAATTGTTCGAAGCCGCTCGGCCCTTCCCTGCCGAATGGCTGCACGACGAATGGCTGGCCATCATCGGCGCGGCCATCGGCCGGGTCGATTTCCTCGATTTCCCGCTCATCGATTACCGGCAGCACGACCACAATCAGGTCTGCATGCGGCCACGCTCCTGGCGCGACAAGCTCCAACGCGTCGTCACCGCACGCGGCGACTACCACCGCCGCCTGCAGCGCCGTGCCGAAATGCTGTTGCGGCATCTGCAAAAGCTCGACGGACGCATCAAACGTTGCCGCGAAGCCCAAGTCCGCGAAAAATTCGAACATGCGCGCGTGCGCAGTCAATTGCCCTCGGCGCGGTTGGCACGCATTCCCATCGTGCTGCGCGAAATCGCCTCCGGGCGCTACCGCCGTTGCTCCACGGGCTGGCGCAGCATTGCGCGCGACCTGATCGAACGCATCGATCCCGCTTCGTCCTCCATGCAGACGACACGCGACACGCCTTGAAACCGGGCGTTCGCGATTTGCACCTGGCGCATCAAGGATAATGTCGCCGATGCGCGCCTCACCCCAACCTTTTTGTCCGAATTGCAGCGCCTCCGGCAGCGTGCTGTACGAGGATCTCGACGACCGCCTGTTCGGAGCACCGGGGCGTTGGACGATGCGCCGCTGTGACTCGCCCGATTGCGGCGCCTTGTGGCTCGACCCGTGCCCGACGCGCGAAGATCTGGCCCAGGCCTACGCCGGCTATTACACCCACGGCACCGAGGCACGCAAAGATTCGCCCTTGCGCCGCGCGATGCGCGAAGGCTATGCCGCGCTGAAGCTGGGCTACCCGCCGCCGCGCCGCAGGGCCGGCCGCTTGCTGGGAGCCTTGCTCGGCCTATTGCCAAAGCGGCGTGAATCGACGCTCTACCAATGGTTCTACCTGCCCGCACAACGTGATGGCAGAGTCCTCGAGATCGGCTGCGGTGCCGGCGCCCAGCTCGAAACCTTGCGCGACGGGGGTTGGACGGCAGTCGGCATCGATTTCGATCCGCAGGCCGCCGCGGTCGCACGCGCCAAAGGACTCGAAGTACTGGTGGGCGATGTACGCGATCTCGCCTTGCCCGAAGGCGGATTCGACGCGGTGGTCATGGCCCATGTCATCGAGCATGTGCATCAGCCGGTCGGCTTGCTGGCCGAATGCAGCCGACTGCTGCGCCCAAACGGGACCCTCGTGTGCATCACGCCCAACGCGGCTTCGCATGGGCATCGCCGATTCGGCCGCCATTGGCGCGGACTCGAACCCCCTCGCCATCTGACCATTTTCACGCCGCAAGCGTTGGCATTGGCGGCGATGCGCGCGGGCCTGACGGTGCAAACCATGCGCGTCACCGGGCGCGACGCCATGAATCTGCTGCTGGCCAGTGAACGCATCGCAAATGCCCGTCCCGGTGAACGCATCGCCGCGCCGAGCGCCCAGACGTCGCCGCCCTGGCGCTGGCGCATGCTCGAAACCGTCGAGACCATCGCCGCATGGTTCGGCCTGCATTGGGGCGAAGAATTGGTCCTCATCGCGCGCAAGCCCGAGTCGATTGCGCTCAAGGAGCCCGCGCGATGATCACGCTGTCGGTGGTCAGCCATGGCCAAGGGCGACTGATCGATCGCTTGTTCGACGACCTCGCGCGCCTGCATCCCGCGGCGCTCAGCCGGATCGTCGTCACACGCAACATCGCTGAAGACTGGCAGGTGCCGCAACAGGTCGCGCATTGTCCGGTCCTGGTCATCGACAATCCCAAGCCGCGCGGCTTCGGCGCCAATCACAACGCCGCTTTCGCGCATTGCGCGACCCCGTATTTCGCGGTGGTCAATCCCGACATCCGCCTCGCCGAAGATCCGTTCCCGTCGGTACTCGCATTGCTGGCCGATGCGCGGCTCGCCCTCGTCACGCCGCAAATCCTTGCGCCCGACGGCAAGCGGGAAGACTTCGAACGCGCCTTGATCACCCCCTGGGGTCTGGTGCAGCGTCGGCTCAATGCCGCGGCCGCATCCTCTGTCGACTGGCTCGCCGGCATGTTCATGGTTTTGCGCAGCGATGCGTTTCGCGCCGTTGGCGGTTTCGACGAACGCTTTTTCATGTATTGCGAAGACGCCGATCTGTGCGCGCGCCTGCGTCTGGACGGTGCGCGGTTTGCGGTGTGTGCGCAATCGAACGTGGTGCACGACGCTCAGCGCGCCAGCCACCGTTCGTGGCGCCATCTGCGCTGGCATCTGACCAGCCTCATGAAATTCTGGCTGTCGTCCGCGTTCTGGCGCTACCGCGCGCTGCTCGCGCGCGAACACGCCACGATGCTGCGCGAGCGAGGCTGAACCATGTTCTCCTTCGGCGCAGCGGTCCTGGTCTCCTTGGTGGTGTCGCTCATCATCCTGCGGTTCTCGTCGCTGCATCAGCATCTGACGCTGGACCATGATCTGAACGGCGTGCAGAAAATCCATGCGCGCGCGGTGCCGCGCATCGGCGGCATCGCAGTCGCGCTCGCCGCCTGGATCGGTGCGCTGGTGATCTTCTGGCGCGACCACCATACCGGCGCCGGCATTCTGCTCGCGCTCGCGAGCGCCATGCCGGCCTTCCTGGGCGGCATGCTCGAAGACCTGACCAAGCGTGTGCGCCCGCGCTGGCGCATGATGGCCATGGCCATTTCGTGCGCGCTCGCCTACAGCCTGATCGGCCTCGTGATCCCGCGCGTGGACATCGCCTGGATCGATCGCCTCATGGTGATCCCGTGGATCGCCGTGCCCTTGACCGTCCTCGCGCTGCTCACGATCACCAATGCGATCAACCTCATCGACGGCCTCAACGGCCTGGCGGGTGTCACGGCCTCGGTCATGTTCGCGGGCATCGCGGTGGTTGCATTCCGGGTCGGCGATGCCCTCGTGCTGTCAGCCTCCTTGATGATGGCCGGCGCCATCCTCGGCTTCCTGTTCTGGAACTATCCGCGCGGGCACATCTTCCTCGGCGATGGTGGCGCGTATTTCATCGGCTTCATGCTCGGATCAATGTCGATCCTGGTCGTCGCGCGCAATGCCGCGGTCTCGGCCTGGTTCGCCCCTTTGCTGCTCGCCTATCCGCTGGTCGAAGTCACGTTCTCGGTGTTTCGCCGGCGCGTGCTCAAAGGCAAAGCCCCCGGACTTCCCGACGCGGCCCATCTGCATCAACTGGTTTACAAGCGCGTGGTGCGCTGGGCCGTCGGCACCACCGAACCCGCACACAAGACCTTGCGCAATGCGATGACCGCGCCTTACCTGTGGGTGTTGTCGTCGCTGGCGGTGGCGCCTGCGGTCGTGTTTTACGACCAGCCTGTCGTGCTTGCGGGCGGCTTGCTGCTGTTCCTGCTCTCTTATGTCTGGCTGTATTTCCGCATCGTGCGCATGCGCGTACCCCGCTGGTTGATCTTTTCCCGAGGCGCTCATGCCAAGCATCGTCGCGATCGGTGATCTGCAAGGTTGCGCGGCCTCCCTCGAACAACTCTTCGAGCGCATCGACAGCGCCCCACAACGACGCTGGTGGTTCTGCGGCGATCTCGTCAATCGCGGCCCGGCCTCACTCGCGAGCTTGCGCCGGCTGATGTCGCTGGGCGAGCGCGCGGTGGCGGTTCTCGGCAACCATGACCTGCATCTGCTCGGCATCGCGGCTGGCGCGCGCGAATTGCAGTCCGCGGACACCGTCTCCGATGTCCTCGCGGCGCCCGATTGCAAAGCCTTGATCGATTGGCTGCGCCACCGGCCCTTGGCGCATCACGAGCACGGACATCTGCTCGTCCATGCGGGCGTGCTGCCGCAATGGTCGCTCGAACAGACCCTCGCGCTGGCAGGTGAAGTCGAAGCCCGGTTGCGCGGCCCGGATTGGAAGCGCTTCCTGCGCGATCTGTACGGCGGCAAGAGCCCGACGCGCTGGGACGACCGGCTGTCAGGGATCGAACGCGCGCGCGTCATCGTCAACGGGCTGACCCGCATCCGCTTGTGCGACGCCCTCGGCGAGATGGCACTGAAGAACACGTCCGCGCCCGCGCAAGCGCCGGCCGGGCTCATGCCCTGGTTCGACGTCCCCGGCCGCCGCACCGCCGACACCACCATCGTCTTCGGTCATTGGTCCACGCTCGGGCTGAAACTCGCGCCGCATCTGGTCGGCCTCGATACGGGCTGCGTCTGGGGCGGCAAGCTGACCGCGGTCGAACTCTCCGACGATCCCGGGCAACGGCGGCTTTGGCAGATCGCCTGCCCAGAGGCCCAACGCCCCGGCGCAGACGGCTAGGCCGGTAGCGCGTTGCGCGCAGAATGCGCCGCTGCCAGCGTCCAGCCGGCCAGCAACGCGAACAGGCTGCCCTCGTTGAAATCCCACAAGGATGAATTCGCCAGACTGCTGACGGCCAGCGCAAGCGGCAGCGCGATCCCCAACCAGCGTTCGTGGGCCGCCGCGCGCGCGGCGGTTCGCCAGAGCAGCAGCAACAAGGCGACGAACAAGACGGTGGCGCCCACCCCCGCCTGAAGCGCGAGGTTCAGATATTCGTTGTGCGGATTGCCGGCCACCTCGGCCTCGACCCCGGTCTTGCCCACGGTCAACGGTTTGTAAACCGTCGCCATGCTGCCCAGCCCATGCCCCGTCCAAGGCGCCGCCTGCGCAAGCAACCAGCCGTTGCGATAGAAAGCGAGCCGATGGCTGACCGACGTCGCCTGCGTGGACCCCGCCTGGACTTGCTCGACTTCGCTGAGCGTGTTTTCCACGCGCGTCACGAACGCGCCGCCACTGATGGCCATCAACCCTGCACCGAGCGCGAGCAGCAAGGCCGCGAGCGCGATCCCTTTGCGCCCGAAACGCAGCAAGCACCACAGCACGAGCAAGGCAGCCGTCGTCAAATGCCCGGTGCGCGCCTGCACGAAGGCGAGGTTGTCGATGATCGCCAGCGCGCCGAGCACGTACAACGCGATGCGCCAACGGCGGTCGCGCACGAACACCGCGCCGGTCAGACAACCGAAGGCGAACAGACTCATCATCCAGCCCTGGGTGATGTGCTGTTTGAATACCGTGGCGTTGAGCGGCGCCCCGGCGACCGGATATTCGCGCGCGACCGGGAATTGATAGCCCGTCGCAGCCGACCCGAGCGACAGCACGAGCGTGAGCACGCCGACCACGAAGCCCGCGATCAAGACGCGCTTGCGCCAGACGGCATCGTCGAACAGCGAGGCCACCACCGGGATGTAAAGCAGCTTGCGGAACTTGCCGAGGGCATTCCATTGCTCGGCCGCAGGCGCCGGCGACCATAAGGCGCTCAAACACAGCAATGCGAACAGCCCCACGGCGACTGCGGCGACGGGCTCGGTGCGCACCAGACGCAAGGCCTGCGGGACGCGCCCCGAAAAACACCAGGCGATCAGACCGATGGCGAGCGCAAAATTGGTCGCCGCGGTGGAAATCGGCAGGGCCGCCATCGCACCCACGAAAGCCACGCGTGCCACCGTCAAAGCCTGTGCTTCGATGCGCGCGCGCATGCCGCCGACGCTCGCTTCGAGCTGCGTCACGCTCATCTCGACGCGTCGATGAAGCCGACCATCTGCTCGCGCACGAGCCCGCCCAGCACATGCCGCGTTCCCGCATGCGGCGGCACCAGCGCCTCGCCAACGATCACCCGCACCGACAAACCCGGCGCGCTCAAGACGCTCACTACCGAATCGAACAAGGAAGTCTCCCCCACGTAAGCCGCGCGCGTGCTCGGCCTTCCGTGGTCGAGATAGCGCAAAGTCAGCGGCACGATGGGAGCGGGCGCCTCGATGGCGGATTCGATCAGGTTGGCATGGAACGGCAGCACGGCGCTGCCGTCGCTGGTCGTGCCTTCCGGAAAGACCGAACACACCTCGCCCGCGCGAAGTTTCTCCACCATGATGCGGATCACGTCATGCACCGCGTGCCGGCGTCCGCGCTCGATGAAGATCGTGCCGTTGCGACGCGCGAGCATACCGATGACCGGCCAGCGGCGGATTTCGCTCTTTGCGACGAAATGTGAGGGACGGGTCGCGTTCATGACCACGATATCGAGCCATGAAACATGGTTGGCGAGCAGCAGCGCGCCGCTCAAAGCGCTCAGATCGGCGGGTTTTCCGGCGCCATCGCAGACCTCGATGCGCACCGCGCACAGCCCCAGGCAGATACGGCTCCAGCGCCGCGCGAACCGGTCGCGCATCGCCCTGCCCAGCATCGGATAGAAAAGAAACTGGATCAGCATGCCGAGCACGGCATGCCCGATCAGCGCCATCAGGCGCCAGCCTATGCGTAGTCGGGACATCACGCCGCGCCGTCAGCTGCGCTCGTACGCGACATGCCCCGCAACCAGGGTGAACCGCACCGCACCGCGCACTTCGTAACCAAGGAAGGGCGTGTTTTTACCTTGGCTGGCCAGCGCCGCCGGCCCGACCGCCCAATGTTCGTCGGGCGCATACAAGCAGACATCGGCCGCCGCCCCAGGAGCCAGATTGCCCGCCTCGACCCCGAGGATGCGCGCCGGCGCCTGGGTGACCAACTGCAAGGCCGAAGCCGCCGACTGGCCGTTGTGCTCGGCCCATTTGAGCGCGAGCGGCAACAACAATTCGAGACCGGTCGCGCCCGGGCTCGCTTCGTCGAAGGGCAGCAGCTTTTCGTCGTCGTCGACCGGGCAATGGTCGGAGCAGATCGCGTCGATGGTACCGTCAACCAGCGCGGCATTGATCGCGTCGCGGTCGCGCAAGCCGCGCAAAGGCGGAATCAGGCGCGCCATCGGATTGAAATACCCGATGTCGACATCGGTCAGATGGATATGGTTAGCGCTCACATCGGCCGTGATGGGCAGGCCTTCTTGCTTGGCGGCCCGAACCAGGTCGATGCCGCGCGCGCTCGAAAGCCGGCACAGATGCACGCGGCAGCCGGTCATGCGGACCAGTTCGAAAATCGTCTGCAGCGCCACGACCTCGGCCCCGATCGACACGCCCGACAGCCCCAGGCGCGCAGCCACCGGCCCCGAATGCGCGACCCCGCCCTTGCCCAGCCAGGCGTCCTGCGGGCGCAGCCAGACCGTATAGCCGAAGGTGTGCGCGTATTGCATCGCGCGCATCAACACCTGGGTGTTGGTGATGGGCGCGTCGGCCTGGCCGAAGCCGATGCAGCCGGCATGGGACAACTCGCTCATCTCGGTGATGATCTCGCCCTTGAGGCCGAGGGTCAGCGCGCCGAGCGGATAGACATTCGATTGTTCGAGCCGCTTGGCGCGAAAGCGCAGCATCTCGACGAGACCCGGTTCATCGAGCACCGGCTCGGTGTCGGGCGGGCAGGCCAGGCTCGTGACGCCGCCATGCAAGGCCGCCTTGAGTTCGGATTCGAGCGTGGCCTTGTATTCGAAACCGGGCTCGCGCAACCGGGCCGACAAATCGACGAGGCCGGGCGCCACCACCAGGCCGCGCGCATCGATGACGCGGTTGGCCGTAAAGCCGTCGGGCGCTTTGCCCACGCTCAGGATCTTGCCGGCGGCGATCGCCACGTCGGCTGCGCCATCCACGCCCGAGGCGGGGTCGATCACATGGCCGTTCTGGATCAGGATCTTCATGCTCAATTCCCCGCCACGATGCTCATCACCGCCATGCGCACCGCGATGCCGAAGGTGACCTGGTCGAGGATCACGCTTTGGGCGCCGTCGGCCACCGCGCTGTCGATTTCGACACCGCGATTCATCGGCCCCGGATGCATCACGATCGCATCGGGCTTGGCGAGCGCGAGGCGCTCGGGGGTCAGTCCGTAATTCTTGAAATACTCGCCGGCGGAAGGCAGCAGCGCGCCTTGCATGCGCTCGTTCTGCAGCCGCAGCATGATGATCACGTCCACGCCTTTGAGGCCGGCGTTCATGTCGTGATAGACCTGCACGCCCATTTGTTCGAGCCCGTTGGGCAGCAGGGTGCGCGGGCCGATCGCACGGATCTCGGGCACGCCGAGCGTGGAAAGCGCATGGATGTCGGAGCGCGCGACCCGGCTGTGCAGGATGTCGCCGACGATCGCCACCGTCAGGTTGTGAAACTCTTTTTTGTAATGGCGGATCGTGTACATGTCGAGCAGGCCTTGCGTCGGATGCGCATGGCGCCCGTCACCGGCGTTGACCACATGCACATGCGGCGCCACATGCTCGGCGATCAGGTAAGGCGCGCCGCTCGATGCATGGCGCACCACGAACATATCGGCCTGCATCGCCGACAGATTCGCGATGGTGTCGAGCAGGCTTTCGCCTTTGCTCGTGCTGCTCGCGTTGATGTTCAGATTGATGACATCGGCCGACAGGCGCTTGGCCGCAATCTCGAAGGTGGTGCGGGTGCGGGTGCTGTTCTCGAAGAACAGGTTGAAGATGCTTTTCCCGCGCAGCAGCGGCACCTTCTTGACCTCGCGCTCGCCCACGCTCACGAAGGAGGCGGCGGTATCGAGGATGTTCTCGACGATGCGCCGCGGCAGCCCGTCGATGGTCAGCAGGT
This sequence comes from uncultured Derxia sp., assembly GCA_963977835.1. Taxonomy (GTDB): domain Bacteria; phylum Pseudomonadota; class Gammaproteobacteria; order Burkholderiales; family Burkholderiaceae_E; genus CAXBRX01. The sequence goes on along the minus strand of CAXBRX010000048.1, from coordinate 2,281 downwards.
GCTTGAGTTCACCGTGCTCGTTGAGTTGTGGATTGCGCATGGGCGTGGATCAGCGGGATTCGGCAGCAAGATGAAACCGCCCGTCGGCGCGCGACAAGGCGAGATTGGCATTGGGCGGCAGACTGACCGCCGCGCCCGCGAACGTCGGCGCGATCGGCAGCTCGCGGGTGGCGTTCTCGTCGGGCACCGCGCCCGGCGTCACGCGGTCGATCAGCACCGCCAGATCGATGCGCTCGGGCCGGCCGTAATCGAACAAGGCATTCATCGCGGCGCGAATGGTACGCCCGGTGAACAGCACATCGTCGACCAGCACGATGGAGCGGCCGTCGATCTCGAACGGGATCGCGGTCGGCTTGACCTGCGGATGCAGACCGATGCGCTGGAAGTCGTCGCGATAAAAGCTGATGTCGAGAAAACCGATGTCGGTGATGCCGAGATCGGCCGCCAGGCGCTCGGCGATCCAGGCACCGCCGGAATGGATGCCGATCAGGGCGGATTGCCCGATGTGCGGCCGTGCGCGCAAGGCGGACAGCAGCGTGGCGTAAGCGGTTTCGGCGTCAGGAATCCGGGCGGGCGGGGTCATCGAGGTATTGCTGCAGGATCAGCGCAGCGGCATGGTGGTCGATGGGCGCCATTTTCCCATACCGCGACTGCGCTTCCGTTGATGTAAAGCGTTCATCGACGAAAGCCACCGGGCGGCCGTACCGGCCTTTGAGCCGATTGGCGAATTTACGCGCCGGGGCGCTGCCCTGGGTGTCGGAACCGTCTTCATGCAGCGGCAGGCCGACCACGAAGGCGTCGGGCTGCCATTCGGCCATCAGGCGCTCGATCGCCTCGAAGGCGCGCGCCGCGTCGATGACCTGCAAAGCCTGGGCGGTGCCGCTGACGGTATTGCCGACCGCGACGCCGACACGCACCGTGCCCACATCGAACCCGAGCAGGGTGCGGGCGGGCGCGAAAGCCTCAGGCATGCCCGGCATCGCCCGACAGCATGAAAGGGTCGAAACCCAGCAATTTGACGGTTTCGGTGTAACGCTCGGTCACCGGCGTATCGAACAAGATGCGATTGGCCACCTGGGCGCCCGCGCGCACCGTCAGCCAGCCGTTGGCGGCGATCTCGTCTTCGAGCTGGCCTTCGCCCCAGCCGGCATAGCCGAGGGTGATGAGCATCTTGCGCGGGCCGGCGCCGGTCGAGACCGCTTCGAGCACGTCTTTGGAGGTGGTCAGGCGCAAGGCATCGGTCACCTGCACCGACGAGGTGTATTCGGCCTCGACCGCCTCGTGCAGCACGAAACCGCGCTCGGTCTGGACCGGGCCGCCGAAATACACGGGTTGGCGCCCGATCGGCGCGATTTCGAGGACCAGATCGATGCGTTCGAACAAGGTTTCGACGGTCAGATCGGTCGGCCGATTGACCACCAGGCCCAAAGCGCCTTTGTCGCTGTGCTCGCAGACATAGACCACCGACCCGGCAAACGTCGGGTCGAGCATGCCGGGCATGGCGACCAGAAAACTGTCGCGCAAAGAGATGGGGGTCGAGGTGTCGTTCATGCAGGATTGGATTGTAGTGGCGTGCAAGCGTTCACCCCAGCGCGAATGCTGCCGGAATCCGCCGCCGCCCGCCTGCACGGCATGATAGGGCCCGAACAACCCCGATCCGAATCGACATTTCCGCCATGACCAGCGCCCTGATGTGGTTTCGCCGCGACCTGCGGCTTGCCGACAATGCCGCCCTGGCCGCCGCCCGCGCCGGCCATGCGCGCGTGTATTGCGTGTTCGTGTTCGACCGCAGCATCCTCGATCCGCTGCGCGATCCGGCCCAACCGTTTGCCAACCCCGCCGACCGGCGTGTGGCCTTCATCCATGCCTCGCTGGCCGAACTCGATGCGCAATTGCGCGCGCACGGCGGCGCGCTCATCGTGCGCCATGCGGTCGCGGCCGACGAAATCCCACGCCTGGCGCAAGCGCTCGGCGTCGCGGCCGTTTATGCCAACCGCGATGTCGAACCCGCGGCGCTCGACCGGGATGCGCGCGTCGCGCAAGCCCTGGCCGCGCAAGGCCGCGCCTGGGTGGCAGCCAAAGACCAGGTGGTGTTCGAGCGCCAGGAAGTGCGCACCGCCGCGGGCGGCGATTACACCGTCTTCACGCCCTACAAAAACGCCTGGCTCAAACGCCTGCGCCCGGACGATCTGGCGCCGCACGCAAGCCTTGCCGGCGCGCCTTTCGCCGCCGCGCCCGCCCTGCCGGCCCCCGCATTGCCAGCCTCCGCATTGCCAGCCTC